>NZ_JCBANU010000051.1:0-10942 GCF_059816145.1 Methylobacterium sp. 001424705
ACCGCGGTCGCTTGCGCCCGCTCCGGCGCGATCTTGTCTTGCGAGGTCTTCTCTTGCGAGGTTTCTTGCCGTGACACTGAATCCACACCCGTTCGTTTGCTGGCACCCGCTCGATCCGGCCCGCCGCCAACGCTCTGCGCGGACCGACCCTCGAACGATGCATGCCCCAAGACGAAACCGGGGCCCTTCGATCGCACTTATAACGTCATTACGCGGCATTGCCACGCCAGGGGGCGCTTGCGCTTTCCCACAGACCGCGCGCGGTCTGCAATTCCATTCCGAAATCCGAAGCGCGGGAGACCGATCCGTCGCCGCGCCGTGACTGTGGAGATGCTGGCGCCGACGCCTGAACTCCGGCAGGTAATCCCACCGCTCGTTCCGATCAACGGTGCGATCGTCTTTTCCCGTCCGCCGATCCCGCATCGAGGCAGGCCATGTCGCTCCTCCGCTTTCCCGCCGGCCTCGCCGTGATCGCGACACTCGCGAGCGGTTCCGCCTGGGCGGCGGGCCGTACCGCCGACCCGTCCCTCGTGCGCCGACACGCGCCGGTCGAGCCCTTCACGTTCCCGTGCGGGACACCCGGCACCTGCGGCGTCCAGGCAGGACCCGGTCCGGCCGATCGCGATGTGCGTCCCTTCGAGGGTACCCTCGGTCGGCCCTGCGGCTATCGCACGCGGGCGACTCCACAGGGGATCCGCAAAGTCCGCGTATGCTTTTGAGTCTACGCGATCCATGGTCGGTCCACGCCTCCTGCTGCTGTCTGCCTGGCTCTGCGTCGCACCGGTTGCGGCCCTGGCCGAGGGCTGCGCCGACGCGTTCGCGGAGGGGCGCCGGCCGGAGATCATCAACCCGAAACTGGCCGAACGCGCCGTGCCGCTCTGCTACGAAGCCTTCGCGGTGCTCCATTCCGGCCTCTCTCGGACGCCGCTCTACGCCGCCGAGCGCCTGACGCGGGACAGCGTCGCGGCGGCTCGCCGGGTCGACCGCATCGACGCCTTCCATGACGAGGATGCGCTGCCGGCGGCCGACCGGGCGCGGCTCGATGATTATGCCCGTAGCGGATACGACCGCGGCCACATGGCCCCGGCCGGCGACATGCCGACCGGCGTGGCCCAGGCGCAGTCCTTCAGTCTCGCCAACATCGTCCCGCAGGACCGCGCCCTCAATCGCGGGCTCTGGGCGGCGATCGAGGAGAGCGTTCGGCGTCTCGCCACCCGACGCGGCACGCTCTACGTCGTGACCGGACCGATCTATTCCGGCGATGCCGTTCAGGCGATCAACGGGCGCGTCCTGGTGCCGACCCAGCTCTTCAAGGCGCTCTACGACCCGGCCACCGGGGAGGCGGGCGCCTACCTGATGGCGAATCAGGACAATCCGCCCTGGCAGGCCGTCTCCGTCGACACCTTGCGCACGGTGTCCGGGCTCGACGTCTTTCCGATGCTGGTCTCCACCGCCAAGGTACGGGCGATGGATCTGCCGGAGCCGCGGGCCTATTCCCGGGGCGAGCCCGAAGGCGACGAGCGTCCGCGCCGCCGGGCGCCCCAAACGGATTCGTTCGAGTCCTGGGCCAAGGACCAGCTGCATCGCGCCTTGCGGCGTCTCTGGCGCGATCTGATGCGTGCCATCTTCTGAGGGGGGGGTTCCGATGCCGAAGACGGGTGCCCCCCATGACCCAGACCGGTCGTCGGACACGCGGTCGGAGACGAGCCCGGTCCGGTTCGCGCCCTTCGCGGACGACGCGGCCGTCCAGACGATCGGCGGTCTCTCCGTCGAGAACGGCCGCGATCGGATCGCCATCCACGGCAGTCTCGACCTCGCGCGGGACGCGCGCGGGCTGGAGCGGGCCCGGGCCCTCGCAGCGGCCTTCGCCGCCATCGTGGCCGCCCTGGAGGCGGCGCCGTTGCCCGAACAGGTCGCGGAGGAGTCGCGGTCCGCCGACACGGTGAAGAACCCCTTCGCCTGAGGCCGGGATCTCGGCCGTTCTTCTCGGCCCCGTTCTTGCCGGTCGGTCGCCGCCCTGATACTCCGGCGCAACACTCTCACGCGAAGCGGTTCGACGACGGCGAGCGCCCGAGGTCCGACCGCATCGGCGCTCTTGGCGCGGCACGCCGTCCGGTTCGACCGGACGCAGCCGCGCAACACTGCACACGCTGATTCCGATGGTCGAGGCGCAGGGCGCGCCGGGCCGCCGACACGACAGGGATACCACCATGGCGCGCGAATTCATCTACCACATGAAGGGTCTGACCAAGACCTATTCGGGGGGCAAGAAAGTCCTCGATAACATCAACCTGTCCTTCTACCCGGACGCCAAGATCGGCGTGCTCGGCATCAACGGATCGGGCAAGTCGACCCTGCTGAAGATCATGGCGGGCATCGACAAGGACTGGACCGGTGAAGGCTTCGTCGCCCAGGGTGCCCGGGTCGGCTACCTGCCGCAGGAGCCTCAGCTCGATCCGAACAAGTCCGTGCGCGAGAACGTGATGGAGGGCGTCGCCGAGAAGCAGGCGCTGCTCGACCGCTACAACGAACTCGCCATGAACTATTCCGAGGAGACGGCGGACGAGATGACCGCCCTTCAGGACCGGATCGAGGCCGCCAACCTGTGGGAGCTGGATTCGAAGGTCGACCAGGCCATGGAGGCGCTGGGCTGCCCCAGCGACGAGCAGCCCGTCGCGACCCTCTCGGGCGGCGAGCGCCGCCGCGTGGCCCTGTGCAAGCTGCTGCTGTGGGAGCCCGAACTGCTGCTCCTCGACGAGCCGACCAACCACCTCGACGCCGAGACGGTGAACTGGCTCGAAGGCCACCTGCGTCAGTACCCCGGCGCGATCCTGATCGTGACCCACGATCGCTACTTCCTCGACAACGTCACCGGATGGATCCTCGAGCTCGACCGGACCCGCGGCTACCCGTACGAGGGCAACTACTCGGCCTGGCTGGTGCAGAAGCAGAAGCGGCTCCAGCAGGAGGGCCGCGAGGACATGGCCCGCCAGCGCGCGATCAACCGCGAGCAGGAGTGGATCGCCGCCTCGCCGAAGGCCCGCCAATCGAAGTCGAAGGCCCGCATCACCCGCTACGAGGAGTTGGTGGCCAAGTCCCAGGACAAGATCGACGCCTCGGCGCAGATCGTCATCCCGATCGACGAGCGCCTGGGCAACAACGTCATCGAGTTCGAGCACCTCAACAAGGCGTTCGGCGATCGTTTGCTGATCGAGGATCTTTCGTTCAAGCTTCCGCCCGGCGGCATCGTCGGCGTGATCGGCCCCAACGGCGCCGGCAAGACGACCCTGTTCAAGATGATCACCGGTGCGGAAAAGCCGGACGGCGGCACCATCTCCGTCGGCGAAACCGTCCATCTCGGCTACGTCGACCAGTCGCGCGACGCGCTCGATCCGAACGCCACGGTCTGGCAGGAGGTCTCCGGCGGCAACGACATCATCTATTTCAACAAGCGCGAGATCAATTCCCGGGCCTATTGCGCCGCCTTCGCCTTCAAGGGCTCCGACCAGCAGAAGAAGGTCGGCACCCTCTCGGGCGGTGAGCGCAACCGCGTCCACCTCGCCCGGACCCTGAAGGGCGGCGCCAACGTTCTGCTGCTCGACGAGCCGACCAACGACCTCGACATGGAGACCCTGCGGGCCCTCGAAGAGGCGCTGGAGGATTACGCAGGCTGCGCCGTCATCATCAGCCACGATCGCTGGTTCCTGAACCGCATCGCCACGCACATCCTCGCCTTCGAGGGCGAGAGTCACGTCGAGTGGTTCGAGGGCAACTTCTCGGATTACGAGGAGGACAAGAAGCGTCGCCTCGGCGCCGATTCGCTGATGCCGAAGAAGATCAAGTACAAGAAGTTTTCGCGATAAGACGATGGCCCGGCGCCTGCTTCGCAGGAGGCGGGCGCCGGTTCAGGCCCGGGCGCTCAAGCCCAGGGCGTCCTTCAGGTCCCGCCCGTCCGTGAGCTTGCGGCCCCGGCGACGCAATGTCTTGAGGAGGGTCCGGTCCGGAAACGGGCAATAGGGCAGGACCGGCGCAATCATCCCGGCGGGAAGTCCTCCGTCAGCGAGGTCCGCGAGTGCCCGGTCGAGCAGGACCCGCCCGTGCTCGTGCAGGATCACCGAGGCGCGGGTCGCCGTCGTATCCTCCGGCAGGCGGACCGCTTCCTGCGAAAGGATCGCGCCGGCGTCGATCGTGACGGCGAGGCGATGGATCGTCACCCCGAAGGCCGGCTCGGACTCCGTCAGCGCGTGGATGGTCGGCACGGGCCCGCGATGGCGCGGCAGCAGGCCGGGATGGACGTTGAGGCCGCCCAGCGGTGCGCGCATCAGGGTCGGGCCGGAAAGAATCTGGTCGAAATGGAAGGTGACGATGAGATCGGGGGTGTGCCGCGCGAAGGCCTGCGCCACCTCCGGACCGTTGACGTCGTCGACCTTCAGCGTCGGTATGCGAAGCTCGCGACAGAGCGCCTTCAGGGGCGTGGCACCCGCCGAGTTGTTGGCGCCGGTCAGCCGGCGTGTCAGCGGCGAGAGCGGCGCGAGGAGATCGGGCAGTCCGAAATTGACGCCGAGATAGGGCAGGATCGCCGGGCCGGAGCGCGCGAGATGGCGCCGGACCTGTCCCACGAGGCCGCCGGAACTCGGTCGTTCGGCGTTCGACAGGCCGACGAAGGCGATCTCCGAAGCGTGGTCGCCGACGAAGCGGCGCACGGCGCGGGCGTTCGGCAGGGCCTCCAGCACGAACAGCGCGATCCGGGGCCGGCTCACCGCCCGACCCGGATCTTGAACTTGAAACCGCTCATGCCGAGGCGCCGCAGGAATTCCGGCAGCAGGGCTGCGCCGCGCGCGCCCGCCGCGAGGATCCACGGGAAGGCGACGATGTCCTGGTCCTTGGCCAGGCCGCGCGCGATCCGCCGTGCCGCGTCCTCGGCGCTGAGCTCAAGGGGACGCCAGCCCTGGTACTCGCCGCCCATGGCGGTCTTCACGTAGCCGGGGGTGACGACGTTGATGCGCACGCCGTGCGGCTTCAGCTTCTCCCGCAGCGCCAGACCATGCGCGAGCAGCGCCGCCTTGGTTCCGCTGTAGGAGGGCGCGTCGGGGAGTGGCGCGAAGGCCGCCAGGGACGAGATCAGCGCGATCTGCCCGTGGCCGCGGGCCCGCATCAGGGTCACGCAGGGCAGGGCGACGTTGAGGGCGCCGAGGAGGTTCACCTCCACGGTCTCGAAAGCCATGGCTTCGGTCTCCACGTCCCCGCCGGGATCGCCGCCGTTGATCGCCGCGTTGACGATGACGAGGTCGAGGGGATGGGCGCGGTCGGCGCCCTGAAGCCAGTCTGCAACGGATGCCCGCTCGCGAATGTCGAGGCGCCGGGTCTCGACCGCGGCCCCCTTGGCGCGGCACGCGTCGGCGATCGCCTCGAGACGGGTCCGGTCCCGACCCTGGAGGATCAGAGTCGTGCCGGCTTCGGCGTAGTGGCGGGCGAGGGCGGCGCCGATGCCGCTGGACGCGCCGGTGATCAGGATGACGGGCATCGGGACTGCTAGCGCGCCCGGCCGGACCGGATCAATAGACCGGCGCCAGTTCCTGGGGCTCGCTGTCCTCCGCCCGGATCGCGCGGGCCGCGGCCAGGGCCGCGGCCGGGAGCGTCGCTTCCAGCCGCGGGATGGTGCCGGCGATCGCTCGCTCGATGGCCGGGCGGGAGAAGAAGCCGCCGTTGATCTGCGAGCGGTGCAGGACGACGCGTCGGAAATCCGCCATCAAGGGCCCGTCGGGCGGCGTCGGAGCCGTCCAGAACGAGTCCACGCCACCCTGGTGCGTGAGGCCGGGGAAATTGTAGATCGCATTGCCGGCGGCGCAGGTCGGGCGCCCGAGTTCGAGCGACAGCATGCCGACGGTGCTGTTGATCAGGACGACGCCGCGGCTGCCGGCGATCAGGCTGGGCAGGTCGCCACCGTCGATGATGTCCAGGCGGTCGTTGACCCCGTGCCGGCGCGCCGAATGGCGGGCGTACTTGCGCCAATTGATCAGGCCGCTGTCGAGGGGATGCAGCTTGATCAGCAGGCGGGTCGGCGCCGGCGCATGGGCGGCGAAGGACGCGATCGTCCGATCCATGAAGCCTTCGACCCCCAGGAAGGGGGAATGGACGCGGATCTGGTAGTCGCTGTCGAGCTGGAGCGGCAGCAGAAAGTAATCGACGCCGATCGCCGTGTAGGCTTCGTTCAGTCGTGCCGCCTCGCGCCGCGTATGGGCGCGCCGGGCGAACTTCTTGATCCAGCCGGCATATTCCACCGCAATGTGATGCGGCCGGTGGCTGCGGAAATGCGGGAAGAAGTACGGGAAGCCGAAATTCGCGATGTTGTAGGCCACGTCCCAGAGGCTGCGCCGGGCCATGTCGCCGCTCGACGGCATCGCGCGGCCGGGCTGCGGCAGGCGGCGGGCCACGACGCGGATCTCGTCCGCAGTCTTCGGCAGCGCCGAGTTGCCGTTCACGCCGCCGACCTCGCAGGTGATCCAGTTCGGCCGGAGATAGCCCTCCTCGAAGACGTGGAATCGGACGCCGAAGGGCTGGGCGGCGGCCGTGGCGGCGACATGGTAGGGCCGGCAATCGCCGAAGAGCACGATGTCCGTTACGCCGTGCGTGCGGACGTAGTCCGCGACGTAGGCGCCCCACTTGTCGAAGCGGCCCCGGTAATTGTCCGAGGGGAGGCGCCAGAACAGCCAGTCGCCGGACGAGAAATTGATGCGCCGCACCCGATGGCCGCGCGCCTCCAGGGCGCGGCCCAGGTCTGCGAAGAAGGGTGATGCGAGTCCCTGGAGGAAGAGGAACGTCGCCTGTCCGTCGCGATGCATGTCTGCGCGGGGCTGAAGCATTCTCTCCGACGCCTGCTCCTGCGCCCGTTCAATGGCGGGCCACCCTGGACGGTCAAATCCGTCGCACGGGACTCCCATCCCAGCAATTGGGCGCTCGTAGGGCCGGAATGGATTTCCGGTGGCCTGTGCCTTTACGGCAACGCTCCCTGCGGGGCGGCTGGCCGGCCCAGGCGAGCGCTCTCCCCCGACCCACGCCCCTCGGAGCCCCGAAGATGCTAAGGCAGCGGCCGGTTACGTCGATCCGAAAGTGCGCATGCCCTCGACCCTGCCGTCATCTCTCTTATCCACAGGCGGACGCGTTCACGCGCTGCGATCCGAGATCTCGACCGCGCTGGACGTCCCCTTCGCCTCCCGCTGGCGTCCGGGGGCGGCGCCCGTGGTCTGGGATTCCGGCGTTCTCCGCAGCGTCGCGCAGCGCCTGGCACGTCCCGTGATCGTGGGACCGGGTCCCCTGCTGTCTCCCTACGACACGCCCGGCACGGGGATGGCGAGCCTCCGCGTCGACCACGCTGGCCACGCAACCTGTCTTGGGCAGGTCGACACCGAGGCGCTGCTGCGCGCCCGGACCTTCGGACGGAATCGGTTCTCCCGCCGGACCGTCGAGGCCATCTCGGAGGCCTTGTCCGGTCTCGCCGATCCGTCCCTCATCCTCGCCGAGGGCGCCGTCGCCCACTCCGGCGCCCGCCTTCGGGCCTTCGTGATGCGCGTGCTGGCGGCGCACCCGGACAGGACGTTCCTCGTCGCCGGCTCAAGCGGATGCGCGGACCTGTCGCCGAGCCTCTCTCCGCACTTGCGGGTCATCCCATCCCCGGTCGATCCCTGGGCGCTGTTCGAACGGGTTCGCCGGGTCTTCGTCGACGACTGGACGGTCGCCTGCGAGGCGCGTCTCGCCGGGTGCGACGTCGCCCGCGCGGGTGACGCGTCCGCGCCCCCGACGATGCAGGAGCTCGTGGCCCTGCGCTACGGCACGGGGATCCACTACTTCGATCCCTGGACGCGGGCCCCGATCGGGTTCGGGGATTGCCTCGACCGCGTCGCATGGCTGCGCGACCGCTTCGCCGACAACGAGACACGGACGGTGCTGGTCGGCATCTCGGGCTGGAAGCGTCCGGTTCTCGACGCATTCATGGTCGGTCCGCAGGGACCACCGATCCACACCATGACGGCGGAGGATGCCGTGGCAGCCGCACGGGTGCACCAGGCCCAGGTCCGGGTCTGGGCCACGCGCATGCCGGAACGGCTGGGGCCGCTCTGCGCCGAAGCGGGCGTGCCTCTCGCGCGGATCGAGGACGGTTTCCTGCGTTCCGTGGGCCTCGGGGCCGGCCTCGCCCCCGGCGCCTCGATCGTCGTCGACGATCGCGGGATCTATTACGATCCACGGACCGAGAGCCGGCTCGCTTTTCTCCTGCGGACGTCGGGCTTCCCGCCGGACCTCGTCGCGCGGGCGAAGGCCCTGCGCGAACTCGTGATCGCCCGCCGCCTGACCAAATACAATGTCGGTCTCACCGACGAGTCCGGCGACTGGCCGCGCGATCGCCGGATCGTGCTTGTCCCCGGCCAGGTCGAGGATGACGCCTCGGTGATGCACGGCTCCCCGGTGGTGCGCTCGAACCGCGATCTGCTGCGAGCCGCCCGGGCCCGGAACCCGGACGCGTTCCTGCTCTACAAGCCGCATCCCGACGTGGAGGCCGGGTTCCGGACCGGTGCAATCCCGGAGGCCGAGGCTCTCACCCTCGCCGACCGGATCGTCGGTGGGCTCTCCATCGTGGATCTGCTCGACCGGGTCGACCACGTCGAGACGATGACCTCGCTGGCGGGCTTCGAAGCCCTGATCCGCGGCCGCACCGTCGCGGTCCACGGGCGTCCGTTCTACGCCGGATGGGGCCTGACCGAGGATCTGGCCCTGGGCGCGGATCGGGGGCGCCGGCTCGCGCTCGACGAACTCGTGGCGGGCGCCCTCCTGCTCTACCCGCTCTACCTCGATCCGGTCACTCTCAAGCCGTGCTCGGCCGAGCGCCTTCTCGATCGCCTCGCCGCCGCTCGCGATGCGGCCGGTCCTTCGCGCCTCGCCATGAGTCGAACGGCGATTCTCACCATGCGGATGCGCTACGCTCTGCTGAACCCTCTCATCCGACGCCTTCGCGCCAAGCGCGGCGTCGAGCGATTTCCGGACCGGAAGCCCTGACGCCGCAATGACCTTTCTTCTCAGTCTGACCCTCGCCCTGCTGCTCGGTCTGGCCATCGAGGCCCGCGAGGGTGGGCAGGCGCGGCCCGTGAGCCTGCGTCCCCGCGACCTCGCGATCCGCCTCGCGGGCTACGGATGGGTGATGGCGTTCTGGTTTCAGTTCTCCTGGCGTCCCTGGCTCGCGGGCGTCTCCTGCGTCCTGACGATTCTGATCCTCACCATCGTCAGCCGGCTCAAACGCGGCATCATCGGCGAACCGCTGGTGTTCAGCGACTTCGCCCTCCTGCGGCAGGTGCCGTGCCATCCGGAGCTCTACTACACCCGCCCGCTCAGCGACCCTCGCATGGCCGGGCCGCTCATCGTCGCTTTCACAGTGGTCGCCGCTTGGTATGCGATCGAGCCGACCATCCTGCCGGTCGAGCCGAGCGTCGCGATCCTGGCGATCCTGGCCCTCCCGCTGATGCTGGTCAGCAGCGTGGTGCTCTCGGCGGAGGGGAAGGCCGCCGCCGCCCTCGCGCGCTTGTTTCCGGCGCCGGCACTGGACGTCGACATCGCTCGGTTCGGGCTTCCGGCCACGCTGCTCGGCTATGCCCTTCGTTGGCGCGCCCATCGCCGAACCGAACGGGGAGCGGCTCTCCCGACCCCGATCCAGCGGGGCGACGCACCCGTGATCGTCGTGGTACAGCTCGAATCCTTCCTCGATCCGGTGCGCCTCGGCGGACCGCCCCTGCCGCTGATGGAGATCATTCGCGAGCGCGCCACCCTCCACGGGCGGCTGCGCGTGCCGGCCCACGGGGCCTACACGATGCGCACTGAGCACGCGGTCCTGACCGGCACCGATGCCGAGGATCTCGGGTTCGGTGTGTTCGACCCCTACCTCACCCATGGCGGCCACGAGCCGACGAGCCTGCCCCTGCGCGCCCGCGATGCGGGGTTCGAGACCGTCTTCGTGCATCCCTTCCACCGCGACTTCTTCAACCGCGCCGCGGTGGTGACACGCCTCGGCTTCGATCGCCTGATCATGGAGGACGACTTCTCCGAGGCACCCCGGGTGGGACCCTATGTCGGCGACGCGGCGATGGCCGACCGCGTGCTGGCGGAAGTCCGCGCGCGCAGCGGCCCCCTGTTTCTGTACGGCATCACGATGGAGAACCACGGGCCGTGGAAGCCGGGGCGTCTGCCGGGTATCGACGACCCGCTGGCACAATACCTGACCCATGTACGCAATACGGGCCGGGCCGTGGAAGCCCTCCTTGCCGGATTGGAGGGCCTGCGGGCCACCCTCTGCGTGTTCGGCGATCATGCTCCGGCCCTTCCCAATTGCCGGCCCGGTTTCGGCGGCACGGCGACGGATTACGCCATCTTCCGGTTCGGACCGGATGCCGGCGGGGGGAGAGCCCGACGCGACCTCACGGCAGCGGAGCTCGGGCGTCAACTCCGTCAGATCATCGCGCTCCCCGGAGAGGGGGAGAGCTTGGCTTTGCCACCCTCGTGACGCATTGGTGATGGATAGGCGGCCGGATCCGGCATGGGCCGGTCGGAGCCTGCCTGGGTGCACGATCCGTTAATCCGATCGCAGCGTTTTGCCGCTATCGTCCGACGCGGCCACCGCTCGGAGGCTTGTGCCGTGATCCCGGTCCCCTCACGGGCGACCTCGGGATCGCGTTTCATCGAACACGATGGCGCCGCCCGTGCGCCGTGACCGAGGCGGGCGTCGTCGCCGGATCGCACCTGCGCGCGGTCCGGTCAGGAGAGTAACAATGCTTCGTAAGGCGTCCCTGGCCGCCCTGACAGCCTGCCTCGTGTCGGGCTGTACCTCGCTTCTGCCTGCGGCCGGCCCGACGACGGGGGCGGTTGTGGAGGGGGCGGACGTGTCCACGAGCGAGGGGACGTT
>NZ_JCBANU010000052.1:0-10094 GCF_059816145.1 Methylobacterium sp. 001424705
AGCCAGGACTGAGCGGGAGCCCGGGGCTGGGCGACGGCGCCGCCCAGCCCCGGGCTCCCGCTCAGTCCTGGCTCGGCCCGACGCTGTCGGCGGCGAAGGCCTGGCGGACGCCCAGGGGCTTCGGCCGGCCCTCGGTGCTGTCGCAGGCGGTCTGGCGCTCCATCTCCGAGTTGATCTCGGCCCCCACAAGGACGATGACGATGGACAGCCACATCCAGGTCATGAACCCGATGCCGGCTCCCAGCGACCCGTAGATGCGGTTGTAGCTGTCGAAGCTCGCCACGTACCAGGAGAACATCCCCGAGGCGCCGACCCAGAACAGCGCCGCGAGGCTGCTGCCCCAGGTCACCCAGCGCCACTTCGCCCGGTTCCGGCTCGGGCCGTAGCGATAGATCAGCGACAGGCTGAGGGTGACCACGCCAAGGAGGGCCGGCCAGCGCACGATCTGCAGGACGGTGTCGGTGGCGGTGATGAAGCCGAGGCGGTCGAGGATCGCCGGCAGCAGCACCACCGCGCCGGTGGAGACGAGGAAGAACACCACGCTGGTGATCGTGAACAGGAAGGTGGTGGCGTAGAAGCGGACCAGGCTGCGCTTCTCGCGCTCCTTGTAGATCACGTTGAGGGCGTCGAAGAGCGCGCTCACCCCGGAATTGGCGCTCCACAGGGCGATCAGCAGACTGATGCCGGACGTGGTGCTCAGGGAGCCGGTGCTGCGCTGCGCGATCCGCACCAGCTGGTCCGAGACCAGTTCGAGGGCGCCCGGCGGCAGGATGTCCGCCAGCAGGCTGACGTGCTGGCTGATGACGTGGGGATCCGAGAACAGCCCGTAGATCGACACCACCGCGACGAGGCCCGGGAACACCGCCAGCAGGGCGAAGAACGCGACGCCGCCCGCCGTGGTCAGCACCCGGTCCTGCGGCATCGCCCAGAACACCCGCCACAGGATGTCCCGCCAGCCGGCCTTGGGGATGTCGACGGGGTCGGTCGCGCCCCGGCCGCGCCCGGGCTCGTGCGCGCGCTGGCGCGCCTCCGCCAGCTCTTCCGGGTTAAGGGGGCGGGTGCTGACCGAGCGCCAATCCTGCCCCTCATCGTCGTCTCGCACCATGCCGACACCCTGCCGGACCGCTCGTCGCCGGAACCCCGCCGCGCGGGGCGCGCCGCCCCCGGGATCACACTCTGCCTGAACTCTCGTCACAGGTCGCCACCGATGCCGACACAGGCGTGGGACGATCGAGCCCGGACCTGGGGCAGATCGCGGCCCGCCGGGCCATCTCGGTGCGGACGTGCTCGCGGAACAGGCGGACCCGCGCGGGGAGTTCGCGGCCCGCGAGGGTGACGGCGCGCAGGGTCCCGCCCCGGCTCGCCCAGTCGGGCAGGACGCGCACGAGGTCGCCCCGGGCCAGGGACTTGGCCGCGACGAGGCTCGGGATGTGGCCGATCCCGGCCCCGGCCAGGGTGAGGCGCAGCACCGTGGCGAAATCCGTGGCCCGCACGGCCGGCCGCAGGGTGATCCCGGCCTCCCGCCCCTCCACGTCCGAGACAAGGATCTGGGTGGCACCGAGACGCTCCCGGGCCAGCACCACGTCGTGCGCCGCCAGCCCGTCGATGTCGGCCGGGGCCGGGCGCTGGGCCAGGTAGGCCGGGGCCGCGTAGAGGCCGATCGTCAGGTCGGCCAGGATCGGCGCGGTGTAGCCGCTGTCGGGGTGGTCGCCGCCGCCGAGGCGGAGCGCAAGGTCGACCCGGTTGGCCGCGAGATCGAGGCGGCTGTCGGTGATGAGGAGTTCCAGGGTGATCTGCGGGTGCCGGGCCCGGAAGCTCGCCACGAGATCCGGCAGCACCTCGACCCCGAAATCGATCGAGGCCGTCACCCGCAGGTGCCCCCGCGGCAGGGTGCGGGCACCGCGGGCCGTCTGCAGGGCCTCGTCCAGAAGGGCGAGACTCTCCAGGGCCCGGGCGTGGAAGGCGAGCCCCTCGGCGGTGGGCGAGACCGCCCGGGGCGTACGGGCGAGCAGCGTCACCTTCAGCACCGATTCGAGGCGGGCGACGCGCCGGCTGACGCTGCCCTTGGTCTCGCGCAGGAAGGCGCCCGCCTGGGTCATGCTGCCGAGGTCGACGACGGCGCAGAAGGCCCGGACATCGTCGAGGTTTCCGGCGAAGGTTTCCAGATGCGCAACCATGTGTCCCCGATTAGCGCGCTATCGCACCCGCGGGAAGCGGCCTATTGGCGATCCACCGACCCGGCGCCCAGATGCCACCCTCATCGGCGCCCTCATCCTCGGAGCGAACCCCGTGATCCGTCTCTCGCCATCCCTCGTCGCCCAGACCGTCTCCCTCGCCCTCGCCCTCGCGTTCGCCGCGCCGGCCCTCGCCCAGACCCCGCCGACCCGCGACCCGGCCCAGATCCAGGCCGGCACCTACGCGGTCGATCCCGGCCACACCCAGGTCGGCTTCACCGTCTCGCATATGGGCTTCTCGAACTACTCGGGCGGCTTCTCGGACGTCTCGGGCACCCTGGAGCTGCAGCCGAAGACCCCCGCCGCCTCGAAGCTGTCCATCAAGATCCCGGTGGCCTCGGTGATGACGACCAGCGAGAAGCTGACCGGCGAGCTCAAGGGCGACCAGTGGCTCGACGCGGCTAAGTTCCCCGTGATGACCTTCGTCTCCACGAAGGTAACGCCCGAGGGCAAGGACAAGGCGAAGGTCACCGGCGACCTGACCCTGCACGGCGTGACGAAGCCGGTGACCCTGACCGTCACCCTCATCGGCGCCGGCGTGAACCCGCTGAACAAGAAGGTCACCGTGGGCTTCGAGGCCACCGGCACGCTCAAGCGCTCCGAGTTCGGCGTGAAGACCTACGTGCCGCTGATCGGCGACGACCTGCACCTCACCATCGCGGGCGCCTTCGAGCGCAAGGAATAGGCCTTTCCGTCCACCCCGCCGAAGGGAGCGCGTCATGACCGAGACCGCCCGCGTCGGGCCCGAGCCGCGCTACACCCGCGTCGCCATCGCGCTGCACTGGCTCAATGCGCTGGCGGTGCTGGGGCTGATCGCGATCGGTCTCGCCATGACGCACGGGGACCTGGCGCCGATGCGCCGGTTCCAGCTCTACCAGTGGCACAAGTCGGTGGGCCTCACGGTGCTGGCCCTGACGCTGCTGCGCCTCGGCTGGCGCCTGGCCCACCGGCCGCCGCCCCTGCCCGCGACGCTGCCGGCCCGGGAGCGGGCCGGCGCGCACGCGGCCCATGCCTTGCTCTACGGGCTCCTCCTCGGCCTGCCGCTCGTCGGCTGGGCCGTGGTCTCGGCTTCGCCCTTCAACCTGCCGACCGTGCTCTACGGCGTCCTGCCCTGGCCGCACCTGCCGGTGCTGCCGGAGCTGGCGAACAAGGCCGCCGTGGAGGCGGTGCTGAAGCAGGTCCATGCCTGGGGGGCCTGGTTCCTCATCGGTCTCCTGCTGCTGCATGTCGGTGCGGCCCTGCGCCACCACCTCGTCCTGCGCGACGACACCCTCCGGCGGATGCTGCCCCGCGCCCCGCTCAAGTCCAGATTCCAGCCATGATCGCCGCTCGCCTCGCCTTCGCGGTCGCCCTCGCGGCGGCGCCCCTGGCCCTGCCCGCCTGCGCCGCGGCCGCAGCCTGGACCGTCGATGCGGCCCAGAGTCGGATCGGGTTCTCGGGCGTCCAGGTCGGCACGCCCTTCAAGGGTCACTTCAAGCGCTTCAGCGCACAGATCACCTTCGACCCCGCCACCCCGGAGACGGGGCACGCCGTGGTCGATATCGACCTCGCGAGCGCCGAGACCGGCGATGCCCAGCGCGATACCGCCCTGCCCCAGGCGGAGTGGTTCGACGTCAAGGCCACGCCGCAGGCCCGGTTCGAGGCGACGCGGTTCGTCGCCAAGGGCGGCGACGCCTACGAGGCCATCGGCAGCCTGACGATCCGCGGCATCCGCCGCGACGCGGCCCTGCCCTTCAGCCTGACGTTCGCGGGAGCGACGGCCCGGGCGGTGGGCCACCTTGACCTCGTGCGCACGCAGTTCGGCGTCGGACAGGGACCCTGGGCTTCGGGCCAATGGGTCGCCCTGGAGGTCGGCGTCGACATCGACCTCACTGCGACGGAGACGGCCCCCAAGCCCTGAAGCGGATCGGCCAGCACATGGGCCGTCGGCGGGCTCGTCGGGGTTCACGCCGGATCGCATCTCTCCGATTGCACGTCGCCGGAAGGATGTTCCGAAAGCGAAACCTGTGCTTGCACGGCGGATCGAGACCTTTGTATCCGACTGGATATCTTGTTTCTCATGCGTAACCGGCGCGCAAAACCGCGGATGGCTTGCAGAAAGCGGGAGCCCTGCCGCGAGGGTCAGGTTATGCCTCGGTTCCGGTCCCGCCGGCGGCCTCGGCCCCGGCGCGTCCGGCACGGCGGCGTCCACGCGGGCGCGAGCCGCAGGACGCCAGAGGAAGAGATCCATGCCCGTGCCGACGATCGACCGCCGCGCCCTGCTCGGCTCCGCGAGCCTCGCGCTCGCGGGAACCGGCAGCGCCGTCCGTCCCGCCCAAGCCGCACCGGAGCCGAAGGGCGAGGCCAAGGCGGAATCGAAGCCGGTGCCGCCGGAGGTCACCCGGATCCTCGCCCGCTACGTGGTCGGCGCGCGCTACGCGGACCTGCCCGAGGCCGTCCGCCGCGAGGGCACCCGCACCCTGCTGAACTGGGTCGGCGTCGCCATCGGCGGATCGCATCACGAGACCCTGGACGTCGCGGTCTCGGCCCTCAAGCCGTTCTCCGGCCCGCCGCAGGCCGGCCTGTTCGGGCGCCCCGAGCGTTTCGACATCCTGAACGCCGCCTTCCTGAACGGCGTCGCCAGCCACATCTTCGATTACGACGACACCCACCTGAAGACCGTGATCCACCCGGCCGGCCCCGTCGCCTCGGCGATCCTCGCCTACGCCGAGATGAACCCGGTCTCGGGGGCGGACTTCCTCAACGCCCTGGTGCTCGGCGTCGAGACGGAGTGCCGGATCGGCAACGCGGTCTACCCGAACCACTACGATGTCGGCTGGCACATCACCGGCACCGCCGGGGTGTTCGGGGCGGCGGCCGCGACGGGCAAGCTGATGGGCCTCACCGAGCAGCAGATGGTCTGGGCGCTCGGGCTCGCCGCCTCGCAGCCCGTGGGCCTGCGCGAATCCTTCGGCTCCATGAACAAGAGCTTCAATCCGGGCCGGGCCGCCTCGAACGGCCTGTTCGCCGCGATCCTGGCCGCGAAGAACTACACGAGCTCGGACGGAATGATCGAGGCCAGGCGCGGCTGGGCCAACACCATCTCGACGAAGCAGGATTACCGCGAGATCACGGAAGGGCTCGGCACCCGCTACGAGGCGGCGCTGAACACCTACAAGCCCTTCGCCTGCGGCATCGTCATGCATCCGGCCATCGACGCGGCGGTGCAGTTGCGCAACGAACACCATCTCACCGCCGACATGATCGAGCGGGTCGACATGAAGGTCCATCCCCTGGTCCTCGAGCTCACCGGCAAGACCACGCCGCGCACCGGCCTCGAGGGCAAGTTCAGCATCACCCACGCCGTCGCGGTGGCGCTGGTGGAGGGGGCTGGCGGCGAGAAGCAGTTCAGCGACCGGGCGGTGAACGACCCCGTGATCGCGGCCCTGCGCGCCCGGGTGAAGCCGGTGGTCGACCCGGCGATCCGGCCCGAGCAGGTCGAGCTCACGGTGGTGCTGACGGACGGCCGCAGCCTGCCCCGGCGCATCGAACATGCCATCGGCAGCGTCGAGCGGCCGATGTCGGACGCGGCGCTGGAGACCAAGTTCACCGACCTCGCGGACGGGATCCTGCCCGACGCCCAGGTGCGCCGGGTCATGGACCTGTGCTGGCGCATCGCCGAGTTGCCGAATGCCGGCGACGTGGCCCGGGCCGGGGTCCAGGCCTGACCGCGGAGGATCGGGATCGACGGGCCGATCCCGGCCGCGTATGGCGATGCCCGCTCCTGGGCCTCGCCCTGCGCCAGCCCCCCTCGCCCGCCGCCAGCAAGGATCACGGACCTGAAGGCCGAGTTCTCGACCACGCGCCTGATCGTGATCCTGGCCTTCGCCGGTTTCGCCAGCACCTTCGCGGGCCGCTCCATCGAACCGCTGGTCGGCGTGCTGGCGCGCGACCTGCAGAGCGATCCCCACACGGTGGCGCTGCTCTCCACCGCCTTCGCCCTGCCCTACGCGCTGATCCAGCCGATCCTCGGCCCCGTCGGCGACGCTTTGGGCAAGGAGCGGATCATCGCGATCTGCCTCGGCATCCTGACCCTGGCGCTGGCCGCCTGCGCTCTGACCACCAGCCTCGACACCCTGTTCGTCCTGCGGATGATCGCCGGGGGCAGCGCCGGCGGCGTCGTCCCCCTGGCACTCGCCCTGATGGGCGACCGCATCCCGATCGAGCGCCGGCAGGTCGCCATCGGCCGCTTCCTCGTGGCGGTGATCCTGGGGCAGCTCTCGGGTTCGACCTTCGCGGGCCTGATCGAGGGGGCGATCGGCTGGGCCGGCGTCTTCGCCATCACCGCGGCGGTGGCGGCCCTCGGCTGCGGCGCGGCGCTCCTCGGGTTCGACCGCAGCGCGGCGGCTCCGGCCCGGCGACCGGACTTCCGCACGGCGGTCGCGCGCTACCGCACCATCGTAGGCAACCCGCGCGCCCGCATCCTGTTCGGGGCCGTGTTCGTCGAGGCGATCGCGGTGTTCGGGATCTTTCCCCACCTCGCCCCGCTGATCGAGGCGCGCGGCGAGGGTGGAGCCCGGGAGGCCGGCCTGGCGCTGGCCGGCTTCGCCGCCGGAGGACTGCTCTACGCGTTCTCGGTCGGCCTGCTCCTGCGCTTCCTCGGCCTGTCGCGGATGCTGATCGGCGGCGGCCTGATCTGCGCCGGGGCCCTCGTCACCCTCGGGCTGGCCGGCACCTGGCAGCTCGACTGCGCCGCCCTGGTGGCCCTGGGGCTCGGCTTCTACATGCTCCACAACACCTTCCAGGTGCAGGTGACCGAGGTGGCGCCGACCGCCCGCGCCTCGGCGGTGGCGCTCCACGCCTTCTCGTTCTTCTGCGGACAGGCCCTGGGCGTGGCCATCCTCGGTGGCGCCCTCCGGGGCCTCGGCCAGCTCACCGCCCTCAGCCTCTGCGCCGTCGTCATCGCCGGCCTCGGCCTCGTCACGGCGCGCCGCCTAGTATAGGCGCCTAGCACTACTTTGGCTGGTCTCCATCAAGGTGGCTGTACGAAAGCAGCGTTACAATGGGGGCAGCGCCGAGGTGGCGGCTGTTTGAGATGATCGAGAATGGCCTGTCGGACCGCCGGCATGGTGGGATGAGGCGGCGGGCAGCTGGTTCTTTTTTTCTAGGACAGCAAAGTCGGCTGTTTATACTTGATGGCTACGGGGGCGCCCAATGGAGGCGCGCGATGTCTCGAACCCAAAGTCGAACGCCGGATCGTGAACGGGTCCTGGTTCCGGTTCGCCGGCTTTGTCCGGCGTGTGGCCGGGCGATGCGCATCCGCTACGAGAACTGCCGCACGCTGGTGACGCTGGCCGGCACGGTGCAGTTCCGTCTGAAGATCCGCCGCTGCGAGGCCGCGGACTGCGCCCGCTTCCACAAGCCCTACCGGCCGGAAGTCGAAGGCGCGCTCGCCCTGCCGCAACACGAGTTCGGCCTCGACGTCGTGGCCCTGGTGGGCGTCCTGCGCCACCGCGAGCATCGCTCGGTGCCGGAGATCCACGCGATCCTGCGTGGGCGCGGGGTCGCCATCGCCGAGCGCAGCGTGACCAACCTGCTCGACCGCTACGACGAGGTCGTGGCCACCCAACTCGGCGACCCCGCTCACCTACGCCGACGACTGGCTGGGCAGGATCGGATCATCCTGGCGCTCGACGGCCTGCAGCCGGATGTCGGGCACGAGGTGCTCTGGGTGCTGCGCGACAGCCTCTTCGGTACGGTGCTCCTGGCTCGCAGCCTGCTGTCGGGCACGGCCGAGGATCTGGCCGTCCTGCTGCGTGAGGTCATCGCGGCGGTGGGTGTTCCAGTGGCGGGGGTGATCAGCGACGGTCAGCGTTCCATCCGCAAGGCGGGAGCGCTGGTCCTGCCGGGAGTGCCTCATCAACTCTGCCACTTCCATTTCCTGCGCGAAGCCGCCTTGCAGATCTTCGAGGCCGACCGGCACGCCAAGAAGGAACTGAAGAAGGGCGTCCGCGGCGTCCGTCCGATCGAGCGGGCGGTGGAGGGACGCACGGATGAGGAGGCGGAGCTGGTATGCGGCTACGCGAGCGCGATACGCAGCGCCATCACCGACGACGGCCGCGCCCCGCTCGACGCGGCGGGGCTGCGCTTGAAGAGCCGATTGGAAAAGGTCGCCGGGAGCCTCGAACGGGTGCGCTCAAAAGGGGGGCCGAGCCGCAGGGCTCGCGACCGCTCGCGCGGCTCCAGCAACTGATCGAGCGGGCACTCGCCGGCACGGCCGCGCTCTGGCCGGCGGTGAGCCAGGGCTTCGTCTTCGTGCACGCGGGCGCCCGCCTCCTGGCCAACCCTGCCGATGAGCCGGGGCCCAAGGTCCGGCAGCGCTTCGACGGACTGCTGGGGGCGATGGGGTGCCACCGGGATCGGGTGGAAGGTCTCGGCCCCGCCCTCGACCACTTCCGCAAGGTCGCGCGCAGCTATCGACCAGGTCTGTTCCACGCCGCCGACGTGGCGGACCTGCCGCGCACCAACAACGCCCTGGAACAACTGTTCGGCCCCCAACGCTACCACGAGCGGCGGGCCACCGGGCGCAAGACGGCCTCGCCTGGCGCGGTGCTGCGGGGGGCGGTGCGGCTCGTCGCCGGCATCCGTACCCGTGCCGAAGCACCCTCCGGACGCGACCTCGGCCGGGTCAATCCGGAGAAGTGGCAAGCCCTGCGCCGAGACCTCGACATCCGCAGGCAGGCCCGCACCGCACGCACCCGATTCCGCCGCGATCCCGAAGCCTACCTCAACGCCCTCGAACGAAAGGCGCGACAGCCGACTTTGCTCTCCTAGTTTTTTTCCGCCCTGCCGCGTCGAGGCGGCGGGACTGCAGGAAAGCGTAGGCCATCATCGTCATCAGCGCGTGGCGATGCAGCCCCTGACCTGACCGGTATTTTGAACCGGGCTGATTGCGACGTTACTGCATGGTCGCGGCCATGGGTAGCTGGAAGGCCAGATCCGGGAGGGTGACGGGCGCGGGTGGTCGGTAGCCCAGCGACGAGTGCGGCCGGACGTGGTTGTAGGTCGTTTGCCAGAGCTCGATTACGATCTGCGCCTCCCTCAGCAATTAGAAAATCTCCTGGCGCAGGCAATCGTCCTGAAGCTTGCCATTGAAGCTTTCACAATACGCGTTCTCCCACAGCGATCCTGGAGCGATGTACTGAATTTTCGAGCCGGTCTTGGCGACCCACTTGCGCAACGCCTTCGAGATCATCTCTGGGCCATTGTCGCAGCGGATGTGCTCCGGGATGCCATGCAGGCACATGGCGTCGGCCAGCGCCTCGATCACTCCCACGCTGTTGATGCGTCGCGCTACCTTCAGCGCCAGAGATGCCCGGCTATGCTCGTCGATCAGCGTCAGGATCCGGAGCGATCGTCCGTCATGGGTCCGGGCCTGGACGAAGTCAAAACTCCAGATGTGGTTGCGATGGAGCGGGCGCAGCCGTACGCAGGATCCATCGTTCAGCCACAGGCGGCTATGTGGTCGGTGCTTCTGCGGGACCTTGAGCCCCTCACGACGCCAGATCCGCTGAACCCGATCCTTACCCATCTGCCAGCCGGCTGCCTGCAGCAGCGCGGTGACGCGGCGGTAGCCGTAGCATCCGTACTCGGACGCCAGGGCGATGATGGCCCAGGTCAGCGCATCCTCGTCGGCCGGCAGCGTGGACACGTAGCGCTGCGTGCCCCGATGCTGGCCGACGATGCGGCAGGCGTGACGTTCCGAGAGACCGTCGACCGCCTGCCGGCGTCGCTCGGGGGCTAAATGGGGTATTCGGGGTGCGTCGCGCGGTGGAAGCGGCATGATGGTGCTCTGAACCAACCTCGGAGCCCTGCCATGGA
>NZ_JCBANU010000053.1:0-10010 GCF_059816145.1 Methylobacterium sp. 001424705
ATCACGCGGGTTGGGATCGAAAGCTAAAAACCGTTTATTGACGGTGGCTTATAGGCAACTGGCGGAGGGAGCGGGATTCGAACCCGCGATACCGTTTCCGGTATACACACTTTCCAGGCGTGCGCCTTCAACCACTCGGCCACCCCTCCGGTCCCGTCGCCGCGTCTCGCAGCCGCCGGGGCGGCCGGGCTTCGCGATCGCGCCGGGAGGCGTCCTGTACAAGCCGCATGGACGGCGTGCAAGCCTCGGAACGGCAAAGCTGACGATTCCCGTGCGATTTCCCCCCCCGAGGGTACCCGCCCCTCGGGGGTCGCGGCGCCGCGTTCTCAGATTCGCCGCTTTTGCAGCCGATGCGCGCAGGGCCAGGCTTCGGGAGTCGTGCTCCGCCGTGATCCGCTTCGACAACGTGACCAAGGTCTACCGGACGGACGGGCATCGCCGGACGATCCTGGAGCGCGTCTCCTTCACCCTGAAGCCGGGCACCAGCTACGGCATCCTGGGGATCAACGGCGCCGGCAAGTCGACCTCCCTGCGCCTCCTGGCCGGCACCGAGATGCCCACGAAGGGCCGCGTGGTCCGCACCACGCGCGTGTCCTGGCCCCTCGGCTTCGCCGGCGGCTTCCACCCGGCCATGACCGGGCGCGACAACATCATCTTCGTGGCGCGCATCTACGGCGAGGACCCGCGCAAGGTGCTGGAGTTCGTGGAGGATTTCTCGGAGCTCGGCAGCTACCTCGACGTGCCGATCCGGACCTACTCGTCCGGCATGGGCTCGCGCCTCGCCTTCGGCATGAGCATGGCCATCCCGTTCGACTGCTACCTCATCGACGAGGTCACGGCGGTGGGCGATGCCCGCTTCCAGAAGCGCTGCGAGGAGGCCTTCGCGGCCCGCCGGGAGAATGCCGACGTGATCATGGTCTCCCATGGCATGGACACCCTGCGCACCTGGTGCCAGCAGGGCATCGTCATCATCAACGGGCGGGCGATCGTCTACGAGAGCATCGACGACGCCATCGAGGTCTATCGCCGCCTGAACGCCTGAGTTGCGCCGGCGCGCCGGTGGCCACGGTTTTGCCGCGGCGGCTGTGCAAAGGGTGTAACCTGGCGGCGGGATGGCCGGACGACATGGAATACCGGGGCGCATGAGCATCGAAATCCGCAACCCGCAGGGTCAGCCGCTGACCACGGCCGACCGCTCGAACGCGGTGGCCGAATCCCTGAAGCAGATCGCCCGCGTCTCGCGCTTCGCCGACCGTAAGAAGGGTATCCGCTCCTACCAGAGCCACGTGAAGACGGATCCGCTGATCCCGGTGCTCTTCCTGGTCTGCTTCCTGATTCCGACCCTGGCGGCCATCGCCTATTACGGCGTGATCGCGTCGGACCGCTTCGTGATCGAGTCGCGCTTCGCCCTGCGGCCGGCCCTCGGCAACGTCGACAAGGCCTCGCCCGATCAGGTCGGCACCAATTCCGGCTCCCCCATGAAGCAGATGGTGGCGCAGGACAGCCTGATCGCGACGAACTACATCATGAGCCGGCCGATGATCGAGGCCATCGAGAAGACCTATCCCCTGCGGGAGATGTTCTCCCGGCCCGGCATCGACATCCTCTCGCGCTTCGATCCCGAGAAGCCGATCGAGAAGCTGGTCAAGTACTGGCACGAGCGGGTCCACACCAAGATCGAGTCCGGGTCGGGTATCATCCTCCTGTCCGTGAACGCCTTCGATCCGCAGGATGCCCTCAACCTCTCGAACGCGATCCTGGCCGAGAGCGAGCGCATGGTGAACGCCCTCAGCGGCCGGGCCCGCGAGGACGCGGTGCTGGAGAGCCAGCGCGAGCTCAAGCGGGCCGAGGAGCGGATGCTGAAGATCCGCACCGAGGTGGCGGCCCTGCGCAACCGCGACGGCGTCCTCGACGCGCAGAAGACCAACGAGAGCAACCTGAAGGTCCTGTCGGAGTTGCGCACGGCCCGCATCAACCTGGCCGTCCAGCTCATCCAGGGCCAGCGCGACCTCTCGCCGGAGACCCGCCGCATCCAGGACATGAAGGCCCAGATCAAGGACCTCGACGACAACATCGCGCGGATCGAGCGCCAGTCGGCCAGCGAGGATCCGGAACAGCGCCGCATCCTGGCGAACGCCCTCACCCGGTTCGAGGCCTACGACGCCGACCGGGCGGATGCGGAGAAGTACTTCGCCAAGGTGCTGGCCGCGAACGAGCGGGCGCGGATCATCGCGGAGCGCCAGATCGAGTTCTTCAGCATGATCGTTGAGCCGGTGAAGCCCGAATCCTCCCAGGAGCCCCGGCGCCTCTTGATGATCAGCCTAATCGCCGGTGGTGCCGGACTGGTGTTCGCGCTCGCGGTGGTCACCCGCAAATACTTCGCCTGACGCGGTATTTCCGCTCAGGCGGGGCGGCGGACGGCCTGGCGTTAACCCTTCGCTAACCCTGTGCTCGGCAAATCTTGCCGAGCCCTCGACCCTCGGGGGCAGCGAGGGTGACGATGAGCGAGACGGCTGCCGGCGCGCCGGCTCCGGCGGGAGGGGCCGGGGGGAGCCTCGCACAGTTCGCGAGCTTCGCGATCCCGAACCGGGCGAACCTGAACGCGCTCTCCAAGCGCACGGACCTGTTCTTCGCCACCGCCGTGATGGGCATCCTCACGGTGCTCATCTTCCCGCTGCCGGCCTTCCTGCTCGACCTGCTGCTCGCCGTCTCGATCATCATCTCGGTGCTGATCATGATGACCGGGCTGTTCATCGACAATCCGCTCGAGTTCACGGTCTTTCCGACCCTGCTCCTCGTGGCGACGCTGCTGCGGCTGGCCCTGAACCTCGCCTCCACCCGCCTCATCCTCGGCCACGGGCACGAGGGCACGGCGGCCGCCGGCCACGTCATCGAGGCCTTCGGCAACTTCGTGATGGGCGGCAACTTCGTCATCGGAATCATCGTCTTCGCGATCCTGATCATCGTGAACTTCGTCGTCATCACGAAGGGATCGGGCCGCATCGCCGAGGTCGCCGCCCGCTTCACCCTCGACGCGATGCCCGGCAAGCAGATGGCCATCGACGCCGACCTCTCGGCGGGCCTCATCGACGAGAAGGTGGCCAAGGCCCGCCGCGCCGCCCTGGAGGAGGAATCCTCCTTCTTCGGCGCCATGGACGGTGCCTCCAAGTTCGTCCGCGGCGACGCGATCGCCGCGCTGCTCATCACCTTCATCAACGTAATCGGCGGCATCATCATCGGCGTCGCCCAGCAGGGCATGCCGTTCCTGGGGGCGGCGAAGTCCTACACCCTGCTCACCATCGGCGACGGCCTCGCCTCGCAAGTCCCCGCCCTCATCGTCTCGACGGCGGCCGGCATCCTGGTCTCCAAGGCGGGCGTGAAGGGCTCGGCCGACAAGGCCCTGGGCAAGCAGCTCGCGAACTACCCCAAGGCCCTGGGCATGTCCTCGGGCGTCATGGTGCTGATCGCCCTCCTGCCCGGCATGCCGATGCTGCCCTTCCTGGCGCTCGCCGGCGCGTCCGGCTACGCCGCCTGGCACTTCGCCAAGGTCGCCCGCGAGGCGCCGCCCCTCGACGCCGACGGTGCGCCGATGGACGCCTCGGCGGTGGCCGCCGCCGCGGCCGCCAAGGAGGAAACCGTCACCGACCTCCTGAAGCTCGACGACCTCAAGCTCGAGATGGGCTACGCCCTGCTCGCCCTGGTCAACGGCCCGGAGGGCCAGGACCGCTTGACGGACCAGATCAAGGCCCTGCGCCGCCAGCTCGCCGCCGAGCTCGGCTTCGTGATGCCCTCGGTCCGGATCCTCGACAACGTCCAGCTCGACGCGAACGCCTACGTGGTGCGGGTCAAGGAGATCGAGGCCGGCACGGGCCAGATCTTCCCCGGCCAGTTCATGGCCATGGACCCGATGGGCGGACAGGTGCAGCTGCCCGGCCAGCACATGCTGGAGCCGACCTTCGGCCTCCCCGCCACCTGGATCGACGCCTCCCTGCGGGACCAGGCCCAGCTCAAGGGCTACACCGTGGTGGACGCCGCCACGGTGGTCTCCACCCACCTCACCGAGATCATCAAGGCGCACGTCTCCGAGCTTCTGAACCATGTCGAGGTGCAGAAGCTCCTGCGCGAGGTCTCGAAGGAGCATGCCGAGCTCCTCAAGGAGGTGATGCCGAGCCAGATCGGCACCACCGGCATCCAGCGGGTGCTGCAGTTCCTGCTGGCCGAGCGGGTCTCGATCCGCGACCTCGGGGCGATCATCGAGGGCGTCGCAGAGGTGGCCGGGCACGTGAAGAACCCGCGCGACATCGTCGAGCACGTCCGCGCCCGCCTCGGCCGCCAGATCTGCGCCCAGTACCAGGGGCCGGACGGCATGCTGCCGATCATCACCCTGTCGCCGGCCTGGGAGCAGGCCTTCCTTGACTCGATCGCGGGCGAGCGCGACGAGCGCTACCTGGCGATGCAGCCCTCGAAGCTCTCGGACTTCGTCAACACGGTGCGCGACCGCTTCGAGACCGCCGCCCGCATGGGCGAGATGCCCGTGCTGGTGACCTCGGTCCAGGCCCGGCCCTTCGTGCGTTCGATCATCGAGCGCTTCCGTCGCGAGACGCCGGTGATGAGCCAAGCGGAGATCCATCCCCGGGCCCGGCTCCGGACCGTCGGCTCGGTCTGAGAGGCGACCCCGCGCCCCGGCGGTGAACCGGTCTCGCGGACCATCCGGGTTCGCCGCGCGCGCCTGTCGCGGTCGGCCCCGTCGCGGGGGTGACGCGGATCAGTCTGTCGTGCCGCAGAGGTAGAATTCCTCGACGTAGCCATCCCGGAGCCAGAACAGGTTCCGCGATCGCCGCGTATAGCCGCCGGCGGCCCTGATGATCTCCGGGACGCGCAGCTGGCGGTCCGCCCGCAGGTTCATCGCCGAGGCCTCCTGATCGACCGAGTAGAAGGCCGGCGCGATCTCCTTGATGCGATCGATATAGGCCCGCCCGGTTGCCGGCGACATTTTCGGAATGGAATCCTGATTGATGACCAGTTGAACCGGGCGGCGGGATCGTTGATCATCCACCAGGGCAGGACTTGGATCCGCTCCGGGGGTTCGCCGCTCAGGGAGACGGGCAGACCGCATCTGAGCAGGAAATAGCCCTGCAGCAGGTTCGTGTAGGGCAGGTCGTAGATCGTGTAGGTTCGATCACCGCCGGCCAGATAGGCACACAGCCCGCCGAAGCCGCCTCCGATCTCCGCGATGCGCCGGAAGGGGCCTAGCGTGTCGACCCGCTAGGCGGCGTAGGCATGCATGAAGGACTGCTCGGGAAAGGCGGACCCTTGCAGGGCCACGCCGAAGGGGGCTCCGATGGCGGGGAACGCCAACGGGAAGCCCAGGACCGCTTCCACCGCGGCAACGATGTCGAGCCATTCGAGGGGGGCATCGGTGCCGCCCTGCTCCGGCGACCGGACCGGACAGACGCCGACGGCCTCGCCCAAGCGCAGCAGGCGGTCGCACCACATGGTCGCATACCGATCCGGCACGCTGCGGGCGCGGGCGGCGGTGCTCTTGCCCATGGCCAGGCCGTGGACGAGGTGCTCCTAGAGCATGTTGGCGAGGAGATCCGCCAGCAGATCGGGATCGCGCTGCGCCAGGGCCGTCTTCAACCGGATGTCGCCGGCGGTGAGCTGATCCCACATCCCGCCGGTCTTGCCGGGATCCGCGGCGGCGGAGACGTGCCAGGCCGTGATGATCCGTTCGCAGATCGCGCGGTCCGCCGCGCTCCGGGACGGCACCTCGAACCGGAAGGACGGCATCGCCCCCACTGCCCGATAGGGGTAGCGGAACAGCTCCCGACCCAGATCCGCCGTCATCGACGCCATGATCTCGGCGGAGAGGGCGTGAATCCGTCCCTCGTGCCGACCGATGTTCAGGTAGTGGTCCTCGGCGGACCGGATTTTCCGTCCTGGACCGCCGTCGCGACGTCGGGATTGAGGCGCAGATATTCCGCGGCATCGAAATCCTTCGGCAGGTCGCGGTCCTCCGTCCCGCGGCCGAATTTCAGAAGCTGCCTCATCCCGGTCCTCCGGAGCGGACGAATCCGCGCGCGATCCGTATAGCGCAGCCAGTGATCCGTCGGGGAGTCGTCGACGCGAAAGCCCCGGGAGCGGGTCCAAATGTTCGCGCCCGAAGCCGGCCGTCGCGGACCGGGCGATGCGGGTTCGATCTCCCCTTACGAGGACGGATCAGACCGGCTTCTTCTCCATGCGGCGCTCGAGGGCATGGGCGTCGAGGCCGGGGGCGGTCAAGGGCGGCTCGGGGGCGGCCGCGTCGTGGGGCTCGTCCCGCAGGGCCGAGGCGAGGCGGTTGCGCTCGTAGAGAAGCACGACCACCACCGAGATCAGGAACGGGAGCCAAAAATAGAACAGCCGGAAGACGAGCAGCGCGGCGATCACCGACGGCCGGGCGATGTCGGGCATCGCCACCACGAAGACCAGTTCGAACACCCCGAGGCCGCCGGGGGCGTTCGACACCAGGGCCGCCGAGAACGAGGCGAGGAAGACCGCGAGCACGACGAGGAAGCCGGGGTTCCCGGCCTCCGGCAGGGCGAAGTAGATGATGCCGGCGGCGCCCAGCAGCTCGAGCGGAGCGGCGATGAGCTGGCGGCCCATGATGTGCGGCCGGGGGTATTCGAGCTTGAACTTGCGGATCGTGAGCGGCTTTAGGTGCAGCAGCGAGCCCGCGACGTAGAGGGCGACGAAGGCGAGCAGACAGCAGCCGAGGATGCGGGCGGTGGCGGGGTCGGTCAGGATCGCCGGCAGGTAGCCGTTGAGGCGCGTCAGGGTGTCGGGCAGGACGGTGAGCACGAAGCCGCCGAGCAGGATGGTGCCGAGGCCGAAGGTGAAGGAGCAGAGCGCCACCAGGACCGCGACCTGGGCCGCGGAGAGGCCCTTGGCGGTGTAGGCGCGGTAGCGCACCACGGCGCCGGAGAACACCGAGGCGCCGATATTGTGCGAGAGCGCGTAGGTCGTGAACGAGCAGACCGAGACGAAGAACCACGAGATGTGGCGCACGCCGAGATGCAGGAGCGCGATCCGGTCGTACCATGCGAGCGCCGCGTAGGCGACGAGGGTCGAGAGGGCCGCGAAGAGGAAGCGGTGGACCGGAATCGCGGCGAAGCTGCCCTTGATCTCCGCCATGGAGATACCGGCCAACTCCTTGTAGAGCAGGTAACCCGAACCGATCACGGCGGCGAGGCCGATGATCGGCCAGATAAAATCGCTGATCTTCTTCATGGTGGTCCGGACACGCCCCTGTTCGGGCCCTCCCTGCACGACGATGCGCGGCATCGCAAGCAAGGTTCCGCGCGGCCCCGGCAGGGATGGCTCATCCCACGGGATCATGACGGTTTCGTGCCGGTCGCCCCGCGGGGCGCCGGCACCCCGTCCGCCTCAGGCGCGGATGCGCGAGAGGCCGATACCGTCCATGGCGGCCTGGTCGCGGGCCGCTTCGGCGACGCGCTCGGCGGTGCGCTCCCGGTCGTCCAGGATCTCGATCTTCTTCAGGTCCTCGAAGGCCTCGCCGAGCTCGGCCTTGGCCTCGGCGAGCTGCCCCTCGAGGGCGGCGGCCGACTGGCGCATGTTGTCCCGGCGCGTGGCGGCGGCCCGGGCATAGGTCGGGTAGGCGAAATGGGCCGGATCAGTGATGCCGGCGCGGCTCTCCTCATGGGCGACCTCGCGGTCGAGCTCCATTGCCATGCGGGTGAAGTCCGCCTTCATCATCTCGATCTGCGTCACGCGCCGACGCTTCTCGTCGACCTGGAAGCGTCGCAGCCGGATCAACGTGTCACGGGATTTCATGGGCGGGTTCACTCCACGCAACGCACGGCTCGCCGGTGCGCGACCGGCCGCGCCCCGGGCCCGGCATCGGGAGATGGAACCGGGGCGTCCTCTCAGGGCGCGCCGACGATCTCTGCCAGGCGACGGTAACCCTCGCCGATCGAAGTTGCTTCTTCCTTACCCTGACCCAGAAAAGCCTCCATTTCGGGCATGAGCGCGATCGCCTCGTCCACTTCCGGCGAGGCGCCCGCCCGGTAGGCGCCCAGACGGATCAGCTCCTCCATGTCGGCGTAGGTGGAGAGCAGGCGACGGGCCCGGCGCACCGTCGGCAAGTGCGAGGGGTCGCAGGCGCGGGGCATGGTGCGGGAGACGGAGCGCAGGACGTTGATCGCCGGGTAGCGCCCGCGCTCGGCGATGCCGCGCTCCATCACGATATGCCCGTCGAGGATGCCCCGGACCGCATCGGCCACGGGCTCGTTGTGGTCGTCGCCCTCGACCAGGACGGTGAACAGGCCGGAGATCGCCCCCTGCCCCGTCCCGGGCCCGGCCCGCTCGAGGAGCCGGGGCAGCTCGCTGAACACGGTGGGCGTGTAGCCCTTCGCGGTGGGCGGCTCGCCGGCCGCGAGGCCGATGTCGCGCTGGGCCATGGCGAAGCGGGTGATCGAATCGATCATGCACAGGACCTGTGCGCCCTGATCGCGAAAATATTCCGCCATCGCCAGGGTGACGTAGGCGGCGTTGCGGCGCATCAGGGCCGGCTCGTCGGAGGTGGCCACCACCACCACCGACCGGGCGAGGCCGGCGGCGCCGAGGTCGTCCTGGAGGAATTCCTGCACCTCGCGGCCGCGCTCGCCCACGAGGCCGATCACCGCCACGTCGGCGGCGGTGTAGCGGGCGAGCATCGACAGCAGCACCGACTTGCCGACGCCGGACCCGGCGAAGATGCCCATGCGCTGCCCGGCGCACATCGTCAGGAAGGTGTTGATGCAGCGGATACCGAGGTCGAGGGGCGGCCCGACCCGCTGCCGGGCATGGGCCGGGGGCGGATCGGCCCGCAGCGGATAGATCGCAGGCCCGGAGGGCAGCGGCCCGAGGCCGTCGATGGGCCGGCCGAGGGCGTCGATGGTCCGGCCGAGCCAGGCGGCGGAGGGGCGCACCGCGCCGGCGGCCTCGTCCCGCACCAGGGCCGGACAGCCGCGCCGCACTCCCTCCAGGGAGCCGAAGGGCATGGCCAGCGCCCGATCGCCCTGGAAGCCGATGATCTCGCAGGGCACGGCGCCGAGGCCGTTCTCCACCGCGATGTCGAGCCGTCCGCCGAGGCGCATGGCCGCCACCGGACCCGCCACCTCGATCAGCAGGCCGCGAATCGCCACGACCCGTCCGTAGGTCTCCAGCACCTGGATTCCCGCGAGGGCGCTGCGCGCGTCAGCCAGGCGCAAGCGTCCGACGCTAGGGTCGCGATCGGTCATCGGCGCATCTCTCAACCATTCGTTTACCTCCCTCCTTAACACTGTGTGCATCGGGCTTGTAGCGCGCCGCCGGCTCACGCCGGGACGTAAAAAATTTTCGTTCGGCCGACGACATTCCGGTGCCGTTGTTCCGGAGAGACAGCGCGCAACAAGCCCATGCGGGTGAGGCACTTGAGGGGACATGCGAAGGTTTCGCATCATGCCCGAAGACGGTCGGACGAGAACAGATCGTCAACGGTTCGAAGCGTGGCCTGGCCGCGGGTCCAATTGGGTGCTTGCGTCCGTGAAACAGGGTTTGTTAACGATTAACGAATAGCGTTTCACGTCATTGACGAGGGAGCGTTCGCCACGGGCCGGTGGCGAACGAACGGCGGGGGCTTGCCCGTACGCTGCACACGGCCGGCTGGGCTGGGGACCGACGATGCGGGTACTTCTGATCGAGGACGACAGCGCGACCGCGCAGAGCATCGAGCTGATGCTCAAGTCCGAGAGCTTCAACACCTACACCACCGATCTCGGTGAGGAGGGGATCGATCTCGGCAAGCTGTATGATTACGACATCATCCTGCTCGACCTGAACCTGCCCGACATGTCGGGCTACGAGGTGCTGCGGAACCTCCGCGTCGCCAAGGTGAAGACGCCGATCCTGATTCTCTCCGGCATGGCCGGCATCGAGGACAAGGTGAAGGGCCTCGGCTTCGGCGCCGACGACTACCTGACCAAGCCCTT
>NZ_JCBANU010000054.1:0-8602 GCF_059816145.1 Methylobacterium sp. 001424705
CTATATAACCCCCACAACACGCAAACCGAGATTACGCGGCTGGTCTCGTGGGCTCGGATATGTTTATAAGAGACAGGCGCCGCGGCGGTGCCGGGGTGACCGCCGAGGAGGAGGGCGCAGCCCAGCCAGACCGATCCGTACCCTGCCCGCGCCATCCCGCACCTCCCAATCCCGACCGGGGCGTCCCGCCGGCGTTGCCAATCCGCCGCCGGCGCGCCATGTCACGGACGGTCGCCGCGCCCGGTGCCCGCCCTCTGGAACCGGACCATGGCGGCGGCAAGGCCATCCCGCCTCCGAGGGCCGGTCGTCTGCGGCCCCGCCCCTCTCGCCCGATCCTGCTCCAGGGATGCCATGAACGCCACCCTCGATCTCCTGCGCACCCGCCGCTCGGTCCCGCCCCTCCGTCTCGCGGGGCCGGGCCCGGACGCGGCCGAGCTCGACGCGCTCCTCACCATCGCGTCGCGCGTGCCGGACCACGGCAAGCTGGCGCCCTGGCGCTTCCTGGTGATCGCGGGCGAGGCCCGCACCCGCATCGGCGACGCCATCGCGGCGGCCTATGCCGCCGACCACCCGGAGGCCGATGCCGCGCGCCTCGACCTCGAGCGCCACCGCCTCGCCCTCGCCCCCCTGGTGGTGGCGGTGGTGTCGCGGGCCGGCCCGCACATCAAGATTCCCGAATGGGAGCAGGTGCTCTCGGCCGGCGCGGTGGCGATGAACCTCGTGGTGGCGGCCAACGCCGCGGGCTACGCCACGGCGTGGCTCACCGAGTGGTTCGCCTACGATTCCCGCATCCTCGACGTCCTCGGCCTCGTGCCCGGCGAGCGCCTCGCGGGCTTCATCCATATCGGGCGCGCCCAGGAGGTGCCGCCCGACCGGCCCCGCCCGGCGCTCGCCGACATCGTCACCCGGCTCTGAGGGGCACCCCATGCATTACGACGCCGAGACCAAGGGCCTGCCGCACAACCCGCTGAAGGCCCTGGTGGCCCCGCGCCCGATCGGCTGGATCAGCGCGATGAACCGCGACGGCGCGGTGAACCTCGCGCCCTATTCCTACTTCAACGCCGTGGCGGCCGGCCCCGACATGGTCATGTTCTCCTCGGCCGGGCGCAAGGACGCGATGACCTTCGCGGAGGAGGGCGGCGAGTTCGTCTGCAACCTCGCCACCTACGACCTGCGCGAGGCGGTGAACGCCACCTCGGCGCCCCTGCCCCGCGGCGAGAGCGAGTTCGCCTTCGCGGGCCTGACCCCGGCGCCCTCGCGAAAGGTGCGCCCGCCCCGGGTGGCCGAATCGCCGGCCGCCCTGGAGTGCAAGTGGCTGCAGACCGTGCCGCTGACGCCGCTCGACGGCAGCGACGCCTCCCACTTCCTGGTGATCGGGCAGGTGGTCTCGATCTACATCGACGACCGCTTCATCCGCGACGGCCTCGTCGACACCGGCGCCATGCGGCCGATCCTGCGCGGCGGCTACTTCGACTACTTCACCGCCGAACCGGAGACCCGGTTCGAGCTGCGCCGGCCGGCGGGCGGGGGCGGGTAGGCCACTCGGTTAGGCCACCCGCCGCCGGCCCAGGCGCTCCGCGATGGCGATGCCGCCGATGACGAGGGCCAGCGCCAGGGCGTCGTGCCAGCGGAACGGCTCGCCCACCAGCAGGATGGCGAGGCCGGCCCCGAAGATCGGCACGAGGTTGACGAAGAGGCCGGCCCGGTTCGGGCCGATCAGCTCGACGCCGCGCAGGAAGGCGAGCTGCGCGATGAGCGAGGGCCCGAGCGCCACGAACAGCACGATGGCCCAGCCCTTGCCGGTCGGCCAGATCGTGTGGCCCAGGGCCCATTCGGCGGCGAGCGGCGGCAGCGAGGTCACGAAGGCGGAGAGCGCCACGGCGGTGAAGAAGCTCAGGCCCGAGACCTTGGGCCTGCGGGAGAGCGCCACGGTGTAGCCGGCATAGAGCCCGCAGGCGACCAGCATCAGCACGTCGCCCCGGTTGAAGGCGAAGGTCGCCAGCACCCGCCAGTCGCCGTGGGTCGCCGCCACCATGGCGCCCGCCAGCGTCACGGCGACGCCGAGGAGCTGCGCCCCCGTCACCGCCACCCGGTGGACGAGATAGTTGATCAGGATGACGAGGACCGGGATCGACCCCTGGAACAGGGCGATGTTGATGCCGCTGGTGAACAGGCCGGCGGCGTAGAACAGGCTGGCGTAGAGGGTGTAGCCGCACGCCCCCATCAGCAGCACGTAGCGCCAGTGGCGCTTCAGCCGGTCCCACTCCGCGTTGAGGCCGGCCCGGGCCGGCAGCGCCAGGGCGAGGCAGGCGAAGGCCCAGCGCAGGCAGGTGAGCACCTGGGGCGAGACCTCGCCCGCCGCCCACTTGCTCGCCACCACGTTGCCGCCCCAGAGCAGCATCGTGAACACGAGGAGCGGGTAGGCCGTGGCCGCCGGCTCGGCCGCGCGTCCGGCGGGCGTCTCCGGGACGCGCATGGGGCGGATCTCCCTGGGCTCGGGCCGGGCTCGCGGCCGGCGACCGGGGGATAGCCCGCCGGGGGCCGCGGGGACAGGCCGTCCGGCGCAACACCGCCATCGAAATCCGTCCGCGGCCGCCGCGGCGCGAATCCCCGCGGCCCTGCGGAGAACCGGCAGCGTGCCCATCCCCCGGTATCGCTCGGCGCACCGATTCCCTCTGCGGGTGAACACGGTTATGCCGGGCGGAACACAGCGGCGACACGGCCGCGGACCAGGGGGAGGGCGAGACAGTCGGTGACGTGGCGATCGCTCCTCCTCGCCCTCCTCCTGGTCGGCGTGCTGGCGGCCGGCCTCGGCGGCCTCGCCGTCTCGCCCCAGGGCGCCCTCCTCCTGGGCGAGCTGCGCGAGCACGTCGAGGCCCTCCAGGCCCGCCCCGGGCCGGCGAAGCCCGCGCACCTGCCGGCCCAGCGCACCGCCGTGGAGGAGGGCCGCACCGTGGTGCGCCTCTCGGCCGCCGAGCGCGCCCGCATCGGCATCACGACCGAGGCCCGGCCCCTGGCCGAGCACCGGGAGGAGTTGCAGGCCTATGGCAGCGTCCTCGACCTCGCCCGGGTCACCGACCTGACCAACGCCTATGCCAGCGCCCAGGCCGCGCTCCAGACGGCCCAGGCCCGCGCCGAGGTCTCGCGCAGCGCCCTGCAGCGGGCCAGGACCCTCGGCCCCTACGCCACCACCGTGCAGGTCGAGACCGCCGGGGGCACCGCCCAGACCGACCAGGCCGCCCTGGCGGCGGCGGAATCCCAGGTGCGCACCCTCTCGGCCACCGCGCAGCAGGAATGGGGGCCGGTGATCGGCCGGGCCATCGTCGCGCGCGCGGCCACCGTCACCCGGCTGATCGAGCGCACCGACTTCCTGGTGCAGGTCACCCTGCCGCCGGGGGAGGGCCTGAAGGGCCCGCCGGCGGCGGCCTTCGCCGAGGTGCCGCCCCAGAGCGCGCGGGTCGCCCTGGCCTACGTCTCGCCCGCGACCCGCACGGACCCGCGCATCCAGGGCCTGAGCTTCTTCTACACCGTGCCGGGCGACAGCGGCTTCCTGCCCGGCATGAGCATGCTGGCCTTCCTGGCCTCCGACCGCAGCGTCACCGGCCTCAGCGTGCCCGAGGACGCGGTGGTGCACTGGCAGGGGGCCGCCTGGATCTACCGGGCGGTGGGGCCCGACGCCTTCGCCCGCCACCGGCTGAAGGCCGACCCGCCGATGTCGGCCGACGCCTACGTGGTGGAGGACCTGCCCGGCGGCACCGAGATCGTGCTCTCGGGGGCGCAGGCGCTCCTCTCCGAGGAGATGAAGAGCCAGCTCCAGGTCTCGGGCGGCGTCGATGACGATTGAGGCGCCGGGCTCCGGACCGGGAGGCCCCCGCGGCCCCCAGGCGGCCCTGGTCGCCTTCGCGGTGCGCTTCCGCGGCGTCGTCCTGGCGCTCAGCCTGGCGCTCGCCGCCTACGGCTTCGTCGTCCTGGCCGATGCCCAGTACGACGTCTTCCCGGAATTCGCGCCCCCCGCCGTGGTGATCCAGACCGAGGCCCCCGGCCTCAACCCGGAACAGGTCGAGGTGCTGGTGACCCAACCCGTGGAGGTCGCGGTCAACGGCCTGCCGGGGGTGGTCTCCCTGCGCTCGAGTTCGATCCAGGGCCTGTCGGTGATCACCGTCACCTTCGGGGCCGGCAGCGACATCTACCGGGTGCGCCAGCTCGTCACCGAGCGGCTGACGGCGCTGGCCGGCCGCCTGCCGCAAGGGGTGCTGCCGCCGGCGATGACGGCGCTCACCTCCGCCACCAGCACGGTGCTGCTCGTCGGCCTGACCACGCAGAGCCGCTCGGACATGGACCTGCGCACCCTGGCGGACTGGACCGTGCGCCTGCGCCTCCTCGCCGTGCCGGGGATCGCCCAGGTCTCGGTCTATGGCGGCGCGGTGCGCTCGCTGCAGGTGCAGATCCGCCCGAACGACCTCGTGCGCTTCAACATCGGCGTCAACGACGTGCTCGCCGCCGCGCGGAAAGCCACGGGCGTGCGCGGGGCCGGCTTCGTGGACACGCCCAACCAGCGCATCGCCCTCCAGACCGACGGGCAGTCGCTGAGCCCCGAGGCGGTCTCTCGGACCGTGCTGATCAACGAGGGCGGGGCCAGCGTGACCCTTTCGGACGTCGCCACCGTGGTCGCCACCGGCGAGCCAGCGATCGGCGCCGCCCTGGTGGACGGCCGGCCCGGGGTGCTCCTCATGGTCGGCGCCCAGTACGGCGCCAATACGCGCGCGGTCACCGCGCGGGTCGAGGCGGCCCTGGAGGACCTGCGCCCGGCCCTGGCGCGCGAGGGCGTGACCCTGCACGCCGACCTGTTCCGGCCGGCCAACTTCATCGCCATCGCCAACGGCAACGTGCTCCAGGCCCTCGGGCTCGGCGGCATCCTGGTGGTCGTGGTGCTGTTCGTCTTCCTGTACGACTGGCGCACCGCCGTGATCTCGGCGCTGGCGATCCCGCTCTCGCTCATCGCCGCCGTGGTGGCGCTCCAGGCGCTGGGCGAGAGCCTCAACACCATGACCCTGGGCGGGCTCGCCATCGCCATCGGCGAGGTGGTGGACGACGCGGTGATCGGCGTCGAGAACGTGGTCCGGCGCCTGCGCGAGAACCGCCGCCTCGGCGGCCCGCGCCCCGAGGGGCGGGTGGTCCTCGACGCCATCCTGGAGGTGCGCACGGCGGTCGCCTACGCCACCATCGCGGTGCTGCTGGTCTTCCTCCCCGTCCTCGCCCTGTCGGGCATCGCCGGCCGGCTGTTCGGCCCCTTGAGCCTCGCCTACATCCTCGCCGTGGTGGCCTCGCTCGCCGTCGCCCTCACGGTGACCCCGGCCCTGGCGATGGGGCTGCTCACCGGCCGGCGCGAGGCCTCGAACCTGGACCCGCCGGTGATGCGCGTCGCGCGCGGCGCCTACGCCCGCCTGCTCACCCGGATCGACCGCGCCCCGCGCGTCCTCATGGCCTGCGGCCTCCTCGTCACCCTCCTGGGGGCCGCGATGCTGCCGTTCTTCGGCTCGACCTTCCTGCCCGACCTCAAGGAGGGCCACCTGATCCTGCACATGGCGGCGGCGCCCGGCACCGCCCTGCAGGAATCCATGCGGCTCGGCACCCGCATCACCGCCGAACTGAAGGCGATTCCCGGCATCCGGGCGGTGGCGTCGCAGATCGGCCGGGCCGAGGCCGGCCAGGACACCGCCGGCACCCATTACAGCGAGATCCACATCGACCTCGAACCCGGCCTCGACGGGGCGGGGCAGGGGGCGGCGGAGGCCCGGATCCGGGCCGTGATGGCGGGCTTCCCCGGGGCCGCCTTCTCCCTCAAGACCTTCCTCACCGAGCGCATCGAGGAGACCGTGTCGGGCTTCACCGCCCCGGTGGTGATCAACGTCTTCGGCACGGATCTCGGCGCCATCGAGACGGCCGCCCGGGACATCGCCCGCGAGCTCGCCGAAGTGCGGGGCGCCGTCGACATCCAGCAGAGTTCACCGGCGGGCCTGCCCCAGGTCAATGTGGGCTTGCGGCCCAACGACCTGCGCCACTGGGGCCTCTCGGCCATCGAGGTGATGGAGGTGGTGCGCACCGCCTACCAGGGCGACATCGTCGGCCAGACCTATGCGGGCAACGCCGTGTTCAACGTCCTCGTCATCCTCGATTCCGCCACGCGGGGCCGGCTCTCGGCCCTGAGCGACCTGCCCTTGCGCGGCTCCGGCGGCCGGGTGGTGCGCCTCGCCCAGGTGGCGGACATCTACGAGACCTCCGGGCGCTACCAGGTCCAGCACGAGGGCGCGCAGCGGGTCCAGGCGGTCACCGCCAACGTGACGGGGCGCGACGTCGCCGGCTTCGTGGCCGATGCCAAGCGCAAGATCGCCCGCGCGGTCGCCCTGCCCCCCGGCACCTATGTGGGCTTCGCCGGCTCGGCCGAGGCGCAGGCGCGGGCCCGGCGCGACCTCCTGGTCTATTCGGGGCTGGCCGGCCTCGGCATCGTCCTCCTGCTGGCCATCGTGACGGGAAGCCTGCGCAACCTGCTGCTGGTGCTGGTCAACCTGCCCTTCGCCTTCGTGGGCGGCGTGCTGGCGGTCTTCGCCACCGGGGCCGTGCTGTCGCTGGGCTCGATCGTCGGCTTCGTCACCCTGTTCGGGATCAGCTTGCGCAACACCATCATGATGATCGCCCATTACGAGCACCTCGTGGTGGAGGAGGGGCAGGCCTGGGACCGGGACACGGCGGTTCGCGGGGCCGCCGACCGGATGGTGCCGATCCTGATGACCTCCCTGGTCACCGGCCTCGGCCTGCTGCCGCTGGCGCTGGGCGCCGGCGAGCCCGGCCGCGAGATCGAGGGCCCGATGGCCATCGTGATCCTGGGCGGCCTCGCCACCTCGACGGTGCTCAACCTCCTGATCCTGCCGACCCTGGCCCTGCGCTTCGCGCGCTTCGGCACGCCGCAGGGCAGGGCGCTCGAACCGGTCGCCTGAGGCACCCTCGCCCCGCGCGACCCGGACGGCACGGCGGCGTAGACCAGGAGGGCCGGATCCGGGGCCAGGCGAAGGCCGGATGGCCGTCCCGGACCCGGGTTCTGGCCATGTCATCGCTAACTGGCGACGGTCATAGATATTTGGCGGGATCATCCGGGATCATCCGGGATTTCGCGCGCCGCGCCAGCTCCTGGCGGACAACATCACAGCTTCTGCTTGACCCTGTCGATTGGCTCTGGACCGGTCGATTTCAAAGGGGCAGACCCGTCGTAAGCAAAGCGATCAGGTCAAGATCCTACAATGAACTAAGCAAGCCTGCTGTCACGGATGAGGAAAGGGATTTGACGCCGGGAGATTTCCGGTCAACCTTTTCCGACACCGCCCTTAACAGAAAGGTTCGCTAAGTTTTCGCGACGATTAAATGTCAGGAAGACGATCGAATTTCCGACAAATCGATCAGGTTGCTGTCCCCCTTGGAACGAGGTCATGACTTCGTGGAGAACGGGTCGGTGGTAGGCCGACCTCCAAGCAAGGACCGCGGGAGAAACGCAAGCACCTTCTACTTGGCTCCACGCAGACAGTAGATTGTCTCGAAACAGTGTCGTTATTCCCGCGGGCGGGGGGCACTTCATGCTGCTGATTGACGATATCCATGCAACTGGAGGGCGCTGCCTTCTTAGGCGGACGCACATTGCATGGCGGTTTATGCTTATGATCATCCAAGAATTTTGGAGACGCGACCCAAGTCGAGCCGCAGCGCATTCGGTTTAGCGCGTCAGAAGAGGCCTCTATCCCCACCGCCGAGTAACTTTTTGATTTGCCCAATACCTTGCGCTCGGGCCTTCGCTTCGGAGGGGTGATCGCGATCCGATCGCTGGATCATCCTACCATGTCGCCGGATTGCCCACTGCCAGCTCCCTTCACGCCGCGGGTTCGGGTCGACTTGAAGAGTGTACGGATAAGTATCGGTCGTTATCTCGCTCATGCCGACGAAATGCTACCGCCCCCCCACGAGCGTCATCCTGCAAAGGGTGCTATAGAATGCCTCAGGTCGGTCGGAAAACACCAATTACGCACACAAAGGGCGCTCCCTTTAAGGCCTAGAGCGGTCACCGATCGACTTGAATCGTCCAGGGTTTCGGCCGCGGCGGTGATGTGATTCGATGGACGGCTTTCCGAGGAGGAGAGCCGATGGCGTCTGCCCTGTCCGTTGATCTGCGTGAGCGTGTCGTGGCCGCGATTGAGGCGGGGGCTTCGCGCCGGGAGGCGGCGCGGCGCTTCGAGGTCAGCCCGGCCAGCGCCGTGCGCTGGCACGGGACCTTCGTGCAGGAGGGTCGGACACACGCCAAGCCGATGGGCGGCGATCAACGCTCGCACACCATCGAAGCGCAGGCCGACCTCATCCGGCAGACCTACGAAGCGCAGCCCGAGCTGTTCTTGCACGAGTTGCGCGACCGTTTGGCCGAACAGGGTTTGCGGGTCGGGGTCAGCAGCCTGTCCCGCTTCTTCAAGCGCCACGGCATCACGCGCAAAAAAACTAGGCCGGCAAAGCTGGCTGTCTGGTAGGTTTAGTTCTGGGGGCGCCATTTTGGAGGCGCGGGATGTCG
>NZ_JCBANU010000055.1:0-8206 GCF_059816145.1 Methylobacterium sp. 001424705
GCGACCTGCCAAGCCTGGGCAGACGATCCGGACCAGTTCAGATACAATCCGACCCACCTCACCTCGGGACTGAACAATCGAAAGTCCCACCATGACCCGCATGCTCTCACTCGCGGCGCTGGCGCTCGCCTGTGCCGCCTCTCCCGCATTCGCCCACGCCACCGTTGGAGGGTTCGGATCCTCGGTCGCTGGCGCCGTGGCCGGCATCCTCTTCCTCGCCCTCGGCGTCGCGTTCGTGGTGGTGATCGCGCCCCGGCTGCCGCGCATCGGCTTGGGGATCCTTGCGACCGTCCTGTTCGCGTCGGCCGCCCTCGCTGCTGAGGTCGTCGCGCCCGTGCCCGTGGCGCCGGCCGTGATCCTGCCTTAGGGTGACTGGGTCGTCGCCATCGGCCAGACCCTCACGTCCATCCTGCTGCCCGTGCTCATCTACCGGCTCGGCCAAGCTGTCTACCAGGTCGCCCCCTGGGCTCGCCTCGTTCTCACCCAGGCCCGTCTCGAGCAGATGACCAAGGCCATCACGGACTATGCCCTCAACGCCACCGAGGGCGTTGTGAAGGGCCAGGCGCTCACCATCCCGGTCGGCTCGGCCGTGATCGCCAAGGCCTTGCAACGCGCCGTCGATGTCGCACCGGTGTCCGTCGTGGCCGCGGCCGGCGGCCCGAACGGGGTGGCCGAACTCGTGTTCCGGACCCTGCACCTGGAACAGGGCGCTACCGCCGCCAACACCCTGGCGCCGGCCCAGACCGCGATCGTCGCGAAGTAGGGCGCCCCCTGGTGCCGAAAGTGCAAGCCACGGCCGAGAGAACGGCCGACTTCTACCTGACCCAGGGCACACTCGGTGCGAGCTGCGTGGCCCTGGTGCTGTTCATCGTCCTGCTGCTGTACGTCATCCGGCACCTCTACAACGAGATCCGGCGGCTAAATGCGGAGCGGCTGGCCGAGCAGGAAGCTATGCTCACGGTCATCGAGAGCGCGCGCGATGCTCACAGGGCCTGAAAGAGGCACTGTGCGGCGTCGAGGCGACCCTCGGCGCCCGTGCGCAGGCGCGCTCCGATCTCTCGCACTAGGTGGAGCGAACGGCGCAAGACGCCCGGCACGGCTTCGCGAACACGAGCCAGATGGCGACCGGCTTGGTGGAGATGGTGCTTGACCTACGCGACATGCTCCGCAACCGGAGCGGGGACGCCCCATGACATGGTGGGAGCGCGTCATGCTGAACTTCCTCCCTCGACATCACCACGAGGAGCAGTCGACCCGGCTGAAGCATGCCTTTGACGACATCCTTACGGCCCAGCGCGGGACCGCCGAGGAATCGCAAGGGGTGCAGGCCGCCGCGACGAGAGACCTGAAGGAAATCCGAGCCGAGAGCGGCCGCATCCGGGCGCGCACCTATGCGCAGAGCGAGAAAGCTCGGCCTGGCCAGACCAGCGAGGCCCGCAGCCTCGTGGAAGACATGCTCCAGAGCATGGAGCGCGCGCGCCGGGGACACAGGACCGTGATCTACAACGACGACCGTCCCGAGCACATCCGCGGTGCCATTTGGCTCACGATCCTGATCCTCGCCATCGGCTACGGCGTGATCAACGCATTCGTGCCGAGCTCCGACATGAACAACGCCGTCGGCGTTCTTCAGGCCTCGGCCGCCACGATGGTGGTCTACATCTACGGGCGGGATGCCTGGGCCGCGCTGCGTACCAAGAACCCGAAGCGCACCGACTTCCTCATCGTGGACATCGTGCTCGCCTGGCTGTCGACGGACGGCATGACCATTCTGGCGGTGCTGTTCCGGCTCGCCGGCATGCCGCAATGGTTCGTGAACTCGGAGATCTATGCGCCGATCCGGCTGCTCTGGTGGTCGCGGCCGTGCTCCACGTCAGCGCGCCGGGCGCGGTCGACGGCGTGGTGCCGCGCCGCAACCGGGTGGCGATGGGCATTGGCCTCGGCGGCGCTGTTCTGCTGGTGCTGGTGCTGCTCTGGAGCCGCCCGGACATCGGGCCTCTGATCGAGCGCTCGCGGCCCTACATCCAGGATTGGTGGGGCACTGGAGCCATACTTGCTCCGGCCGCGCCCCCGACCCCAACTTAAGGTGGAGCCTGCCTCGCCATCACGTGTTCGCTCAATATCCCAGTGAACGACCCGACCTTCACCCGCCCTGAGCAATCCGCGGCGGTTTTTTTGCATTCTCACCCTTCTTGCACGGCCAATATCCAGATATTGTCGTGCGCGACCTCCTAGGGGCTTTTGAACCACGGCGTACGATTTCGTACGTAACAGCGCTTCTAGCAAGCCCCTTGAAAGCCTGTCTAAGCCCGGATCTCCTGCCGACGCCTCACATGTCGAAGACTTTCAGGCGCGCCCTCGCGCTGATCCTTACGGTTCTGATCGGCGCTGGCGGGACCTGCTTGGCTTACGCGCGCATGTCCTCCGATCCGAAGGCTAGCGGCCGGCCTCAGGTGCCGAGCCAGTCGCCCGCGGTCGTGCCGAAGGCGGAGACCGTCCGACGAGGTGTCGGTAACGGCATGAAGCTCATGGTTCAGGGCTTCAACACATCCCCCTCTACCAACTTCGCGCAGACGAACCGAACGGGCCATACCTCTGCGGAGGACATCAGCGGCACCGTCGATGTCATCCTGCCGACCGCTTACATCACGGGGCGCACACTCGCGGAGACTGATCTCCCGGGACAGTGGTTCTTCCAGGTTGCGCTCGAGGTCGCGTTTCAGGAAGCGATTACCGGGCTATCGACGGCCGGGCGCTATCCCTTCGCCTTCATGGGCGGCCCGTCCGCTACGACCGGACGCTATGACGGTCCTGGCACGAATCCGAACGGCTGTATCAAGGGCACGCTGACACTGCCGCCGGGCGTGAAGATCCCGAAGAACACGAAGTTCGGACTCTGGACGACCATCGAGGCACAGGCGGGCGCTGCGAATACGCAGGGTGTTCCCTACACCGAAGTCGCCTCATCGTTCATCAACCGCAATGAGGGGCAACTCACGACCCTAGCCGGCGCGACTGCGGGCCAGTCACATATCGCCCGCAACTTCGGCATGACGCTGACCGCAATCCGAGCCTTCGGTAAGACGCAGAGCGGATCAGGGCAGGCGTTCACGCCAGTCATGCTGATTCACGACCATCCGGCGACCGCACGCACGGCCGTGATCCAGTCGTCATCGCTCGACTACGGCGTCGGCGAGGGGCAGGGCGGATCGGGCGCTTTCGGTGACGTGCTTGGCACCTACATGCGGAACGCGGGGATGGCTACGCGCTACATCAACGAGCGGCACGGGCATAACTACGTCAACCTGTCCAAGGGCGGTGACAGTACGCGGTGGACGGTCAGCCCCGCGAACACCGTCTACCGCGACAAGCTCCTCGTGCTGGCCAACCCGACTCACTATTTCGAAGATCAGGATCACAACGCTTTTGGCATCTCCGTTCCCAACTTCCGTGCCAACAATCAGGCGTACGAGGCGTTCGCTGTCGTCCGCGTTCAAGCGACTGCCGCCTACTGGCTGGCCCTGCATGCGGGCACCTCGAGCGCCGTCGCCCCGAGCGGGACGGCCGATGCGACAGACGGCTCCGTGACGTGGCGCTACCTTGGACAGCGTACCAACGGAACCATGTCGGACACATGGGCCGCGCTCGTCGCTGCGCGGGCCAAGCGGCGTGCCCACGTGCGCGCACTTGTCCCTGGCATCAAGATCGTCGGCATGGGCATGGTGCCGGACAGTTCGGTGACTTCACGCGTGGGTGCGGTGATATCTATCCGCGACCGCTGGCAGAGCCTTGCTGGGCAGGCCCCGACAACCGGCTATGGTCCTGCGCCCTCAATTCGCAGCCTGTTGCACGACACCGATCAGGCGTTGCGGCAGCCAATGGGCTACGGGCTCGATGCACGGATCACGGCGCAGTGGGGAGTGGAAAGCGGATACGCAGGCACGACAGCGTCGGAAACTGGCAAGTGGTTGGTCGAGGCGGGCACACCGGAGGCGTATACGATCGACGGCGTACACGGGTCGTCCCGAGGGTACTCAGTCGGTTCGGCGTCGATGGGCGCCGATGTGATGCAGTAACCACAGAGTTTTCGATCCTAACATAGGTCCAGGCAAATTCGCACCTAGTGGTGCGAGTCTAACATTTGGTGCCCGCGCTTTGCGGCCTGGATGATGCGATCCGGGTCGGCAGTCCAGACGAAGGGCTTTGGGTCGCCGTTGCTCTCAGCGATGAAGCGCTTGATGGCCGCCTGCACCTCGATCAGCGATCCGAACACGCCGCGTCGGAGCCGGCGTTTTGCGAGCTTGGCGAAGAAGCCCTCGACGGCATTGAGTCATGAGGCTGAGGTTGGGGTGAAGTGGAAGGTCCATCGCGGGTGGCGGTCGAGCCAGGCACGGACCTTCGGGTGCTTGTGGACGGCGTAGTTGTCCAGGATCGCGTGGACGATCTTGCCCGCCGGAACCGCAGCCTCAACCGTATTGAGGAAGCGAATGAACTCCTGATGCCGATGGCGCTGCATGCAGCGGCCGATCACTTTGCCCTCCAGCACGTCCAGGGCGGCGAACAGGGTCGTGGTGCCGTGGCGCTTGTAGTCGTGGGTGCGCGTCGTCGGCTGGCCCGGCTTCATCGGCAACGGGGCCTGCGTGCGGGCGAGCGCCTGGATCTGGCTCTTCTCGTCGACCGAGAGCACGACGGCATGGGCCGGCGGCTCGACGTAGAGCCCGACGACATCGCGCAGTTTGGTTGCGAAGGCAGGGTCGGTGGAAAGCTTGAACTGCCGGATCCGATGCGGCTGCAGACCATGCCCGCGCCAGATCCGCTGCACCGACGAGATGCTGATGGCCGCGACCTTGCTCATGGCGGCGGCCGTCCAATGCGTGGTCTCGCCGGGCGGATCTCCTTGCGTCAGAGCGACCACGCGCGCCGCCACCTCCGGTCCGAGCCGCGGGATGCGTGCCGGCCGCGTCTTATCCCGAAGGAGCCCGTCGACGCCCTCCTGCGCGAAACGGTCTTGCCAGCGCCAGACCACGGTCTTGGACACGCCCGCCTCACGCATGGTCGCATGCGTCCCGAGCCCATCGGCGCTCAGCAGCACGATACGGGCGCGCCAGACGTGCTTCTGCGGCGTGTTTCGATCCGCAACGAGCGCTTCGAGCCGAAGCCGATCCGAACTGGAGAGCGTGAAGGAGATGCCACTGCGCATCCCGCCAGACTCGCAGGACAGGCCTCAAACCGAAACCCCACGCGGACTCAACCGTCAGACCTTAACCACTAGCATCGGCCTCACGCAAGCCAGCTTCGGCGCTCCGCACCCAGCTCCTGGCGGCAAGCGCCCAGCTGAGCCGGTAGCCACCCCTTCACCCGCCCGGCTCCGGCCGCGGCGAGTTTTTGATTTCATCGCTGCTGATGCTGCCGAATCCTCCACTGCCCTTCGCCTCCGGCCGCATCGACTATGATTCGCATCACCGATGCTCGTTCGTAGGAACGCAGACATGCAATTGATTAAAATTGAATGTAGCTTGTTTGACGCGAGCCTGCAGATTGTGCCGAGTAACAACTTAGTCTAAATGCAGATAGGGGCCAGTTGATTCGCGGTCATTCCCTTGCCAGGAGCTACCGGTGGTTTATTACAATGAACGAATTCTTAAGACGGTTGTTGCCGATGACGGCGAGACAGCTGAGCTTATCCAGCTGAATTTTGTCAATGATCCTTATCCGTTTCTCGCTAACACAATAATAAGAATAACCGATAACACTGGAATGAGGATCGTCGATAATTTTGAAGTCGGGACAACGGAAGTCTGGGATTATGGGTTTTACAAATATGGATTCCAATCCTACGGCAACGCTGTGGCCGTGCACACAGGCGGCGGCGGTTATTCGCAAGGATACGTTTTCTCTGACGGCAAGCTGACTGCATCGATTGTTGGGATCAATGACTCGGGAGGCTATGGGACGCTCTCAGCCGATGGGCGGGGTGGCTTCATCTATGGCTACGAGTCGACCTCCAATTTGTATAAGGCCTCAAGCATAGCTCTCAGTCTAAGCTTCGGGGGGGACGGTTCGGCCAAGTCGGTATGGGGACATGACCTCAACGGGGCACTCTTTGGAGCAGACATCGCTCCAGGAGCCACTTTCTTCCAGTCACTATCAAATAATGCGTTTGCCTATTCATATACTGGCAATCAGCAGATTGCGAGCCAGAGCGCAACTTACAATCTGCTTGCCGGAGATCAAAACTACTTTATCGAACACATCAATCCGTCTGCTTATGTCCCGCAAACAGCGTTTCTCACAAATCTCAAAACCGTATACTCGAATGGAAATGTTTCAAATGTAAAATATACTGCAGGCTTGTCGGTCGAGCGGCTCATCGAAAATAACGACGAGCGCTCGATTGAGATCAGCGACTACAATATAGTTACGGGCGCACTGAAATCAAATACTTTCCTAAATTCGTTCAACCTTGTCACGAAAATTGAAACATTTGATGGCGTCGGCGGTCGATCGGCTAAGGAATTTGACCCTGATACGGGCTACGTGACCCAAAGTGAAACCTACAACGCAGCCAACCAGATTGTCGATGTGAACATCTATAACGAGATCGGTCAGGCAATCCGCGGAACCCACCGCACTTATGACGACAGCGGCTCTCTGCTTCGGCGGACCTCGACGTCCTACGATCCAGCGGACGGAAAAATTCTGAAATCGACAACCGTAAACGCAGATGGGTCGCGAACCGAGGTCAACAATGCCGTCGTCGGCAAACCCTACGCTGAGCAGGTACAAGCATTTGATGCAGCCGGCAAGGTTGTAAGCACGATGCGATATTACGGCGATCTTGACCACACACTCGCGTTAAGTGAGGTCGTCAAGATTGATGGCTCGAGCGTGGTGCACGGCTACGATACACTTGGTCGAGAAGTGTTGCGGAGCATCGGTGAAGCAGACGGAGCTTCGCATGTTGTGAACTTGACGTATGTAGGCTCGTCAACAACCGCGAGCACCGTGCAGGATATGCTCTACGCCACGGGAGGCAAGCTCCTCTCGCAAAACCTCACAAACGCCAATGGGACACATACCCAAACTGCCTATCAGGCCGGGCAAACGTTGATATCGACTAGCGGAGTCACCGATACGTTCAAAAGCTCTGGCGGGGACACGTTCGTGTTTGCTGCTGGTTTCGGAAAGGACACGGTTACGGGGTTCCATGCCGGAGCTGCCGTCGGACACGACGTGCTGTCGCTTGATACGACTCAGATTTCAGGCTTCGCAGACCTGCAGAGCCACCTCAAAGGCGCGGGAGCGGATACACTGCTGACTCTCAGTGCGACTGACACCATCTTGCTCAAGAACGTGTCGCTGAGTTCACTGGCAGCTGAGAACTTCCACTTCCAGGACCACGGGCTGCTCCACGCCTGAGTGGAAAGCCATGCGTTACGATCAGGTCTTTCCTGAAAGGCGTATGCTCATCGCCCGGCCGCCGTGATGGCGCGCCGGGCTTCTTCGCTTGAGCGAGCGAACCAGCCCTTCTCGGCTGGTTCCGACTGATCCCATTTTCTCGCCATGCATCGTACGCGTCCGGTGAGGGCCGTCTTGTGTGATGGTCGGGCGGGGTTGAGGTCATAGGAGTAATTCTAGGACCTTGAGCATGACGCGGGCGAGCATTGAGCTGGTGAGAGCGGTACGGCGACGGCGCTGGACGTGGTCGGAAAAGGAGCGGCTGGTGGCCGCCTCGTTCGAGCCGGGTGTGTCGGCCTTGAAGGTTGCTCGCCAGGCCGTCCTTCACATGAGCCAGCTGTTCCGCTGGCGCAAGCTGCTCTACAAGCGTGTGGTGTCGCCAGGTCCGGTCCCTGCGCTCGTGCCGGTCGCCGTCGTGCCCCGACCACTCTCGATCTCGGCGCAAGACGAACCGAAGCCTAACCCGGTCCCGCCGCTCCGGCGGGCACATCGAGATCAGTCTGGGCGGCGGCTGGCGCGTGCGGGTCGGCTCCGATGTCGATGCCGCGGCACTGCGTCGGGTGCTCGATGCCCTGGAGGGCCGATGATCCCGCTGCCAGTCCATGTCTGGGTCTGGCTGGCCACCGGCCACACCGACATGCGCAAAGGCTTTTCCAGCTTGGGGCTGATCGTCTAGAGCGTTTTCCACTTACTCCGGATCGTAGCCGGCGGCAGCGAAGTAGTTTGCGCACTCGGTTGGTGTGAAGGC
>NZ_JCBANU010000056.1:0-7344 GCF_059816145.1 Methylobacterium sp. 001424705
CCCCGGACCACGTCCGAAGCCGCCGGGGCGGCTTCGGCGGTGGCCCCGGACGTGGTCCGGGCGGGCCGGGCGGACGCTGAATCGTCGCCGTCGTGGCGCGCTCTGCGAGAGGCGCGGTGTCAGGCGGCCGGGACGCCGAGGGCCGTTCCGAGGCGGGCCCGGCACCGGGTGAGGCTCTGGAAGGCGCGGCCCGAATCGCGCGCCAGGCGGATCAGGGCGGGGATCTGGCCGGGCTGGCGCGCGATGGCGGCCAGCACCGCGCGGATGTCGGGCTCGCCGTCGGGCTTCAGCGCCTGCGCGGCGAAGGCCGGGATCGCGCGGTCGGCCGGATCGCAGACGATGCGCAGGGCCGCGAAGGGCAGCCCGTGCCGCGCGGCATAGGCCGCCGCGACGTGAGATTCCATGTCGACGCCGGCGCACCCGGTGGCGGTGCGCAGGGCGGCCTTCGCGGACACGTCGATCACGGCGGCATCGACGCCGGCCAGCATGGCTTCGCGGACGGTTGAGCCCGATCCCGCCAGCGCGCGCATCCAGGCCGCGGCGATGGCCGGATCGGCCGGGTAGCGCTGCGTCGGCGTGACGATGGCGGTGGCGATCAGCACGTCGCCGGGCACCAGGGCCGGATCGAGACCGCCGGCGATGCCGAGACTGACCACGGCGCGGCATCCCGGCTCGTGCCGCGCTGCCAGGAGGGCGCGCAGGCGTTCCGGGTCGCCCCCCGCCCCGATTGCGCGAACGCCGGCGCCGGAGGCGAGGCGCGCCTCCTTGGCGAGGCCGGTCACGGCCAGGACGGGGAGGGCACCGGACGTGGCGATCGCGCTCATGCCGTTACCCGATCGACCGCGAACCAGAGTCTTCGACACAGACGTCTTCGCATCACGGGCCTTCGCATCACATGCCGAAGGCGACCGTCCGGGTATTGCTGCGCTGGAGGTTGCGGTAGCGCGCCATGGCCCAGAGGGGGAAGAACTTCGGGTAGCCGTGGTACCGCAGGTAGAACACCCGCGGGAAGCCGGTCGCGGTGTAGCGCTCCTCGGACCAGAACCCGTCGGCGCCCTGGGTGCGGGTCAGATAGTTGATCCCGCGGGTCACCGCCGGATCGTCGGCCTCGCCGGCCGCCATCAGGGCCAGAAGCGACCAGGCCGTCTGCGAGGCGGTGGAGTAGCCGGGCTCGAAGGCCGGATCGATCTTGTAGGACGAGGCGTCCTCGCCCCAGCCGCCATCGGGGTTCTGGATGCGGATCAGCCAGGCGACGGCCCTGCGGATCTCCGGAGAGGCCGGATCGACGCCGGCCGCGTTCAGGGCGCACAGCACCGACCAGGTGCCGTAGATGAAGTTCATGCCCCAGCGGCCGTACCAAGAGCCGTCCTCCTCCTGGTCGTTCAGGAGGTAGGTAACGCCGCGGTCGAGGGCCTTGGAACTCTCCCGGGTCTCGCCGAGCTGCGCCAGCATCGAGACGACCCGGGCCGTGACGTCGGCCGTGGGCGGATCGAGCAGGGCGCCGTGGTCGGAGAACGGGATGTGATTCAGGTAATGGTGGTTGTTGTCGGCGTCGAAGGCGGCCCAGCCGCCGTCGCTCGACTGCAGGCCCTCGACCCACTCGCGGGCCCGGGCGATGGCGTTGCCGTAATCCTGCACGTCGGCGACGAGGCCGTGCTGGTGCATGGCGCGATCCATCGCCATCACCACCACGGCGGTGTCGTCGAGGTCCGGGAAGTGCGGGTTGGCGTACTGGAAGGCCCAGCCGCCGGGGCGGACGTTCGGCCGGCCAGCGGCCCAGTCGCCCTTGATGTCAAGGACTTGGAGCGGCTTCAGCCAGTCGAGGCCGCGCCGGGCCTGATGCTCCGCGTCGGGGCCCCCGGCCTCGAGGAGGGCATGGCCGGCCAGCGCCGTGTCCCAGACCGGGGACAGGCAGGGCTGCACGTAGGCCTCGTGCTCCTTGACGACCACGAGCTTCTCGATCGCCTCGCAGGCGATCCGCACCTGGGGATGGTCGGCCGGGTAGCCGAGCACATCGTACATCAGCACGGTGTTGACCATGGCGGGGAAGATCGCCCCGAGGCCGTCGTCGCCGTTGAGGCGCTCGCTGACCCAGGCCACGGCCTTGTCCGTAGCGCGCGCCCGCGGCGTCTTCGGAAAGTAATCCTGCGAGACCTGCAACATCCGGTCGATGGCACCGAAGATCGGCGTCCAGGGCCAGGTCGCGTGGGGGCTGCCGGGCCAGGTTCGCACGGTCTGCGGCGGGGCGACGAACAGCTCCGGAATACCGATCCCGCGGGGATTGCGGGCGAGCGGCTTCCTCGCCTGGATCACCAGCATCGGCACGATCACGCAGCGCGCCCAGTACGAGACCTTGTCGAGGTGGAAGGGGAACCACTTCGGCAGATGCATGATCTCGACCGGCATCACCGGCACCGCGCGCCACGGGACCTCGCCGAAGAGGGCCAGGAGGAAGCGGGTGAAGACGTTCGAATTGGCGGCGCCACCGCGGGACAGGATCGCCTCGCGCGCCCGGCGCATGTGCGGGGCTTCGATCGAATCGCCGCTCATCTTGAGGGCGAAATAGGCCTTCACGCTGGCGCTCATGTCGAACGGGCCGTCATGGACCAGGGCCCAGCCGCCGTGCTTGCCCTGCGTGCGGCGCAGGTAGTTGCCGATCTTGGTCTCCAGCTCCGGCGCGATCTCGGTGGCGCGGAACTGGTGGAACATGATGTATTCGGACGGGATCGTCGCGTCGGCCTCGAGCTCGAAGCACAGGTGGCCGTCGGCATGCGACAGCGCCGTCAGCGCCTGGGTCGCGCGCACGACTCCCCGCTCGACATCCTCGAGGGAGATCTCCTGAGTCTTCGGGCGCTGCAGCGCCTCGACCTTCCTGAATGCGTCCCGCATCGTCCTCGCCTCACCGGCCGCGCAGGCGGCCGCCTTATCTCACGCCGCGCCGCGCGCTCGTGCCTGTCCGCACGTGCCGGTCCTCCGGGCGAGGGCCGATGCGGCGGTTGTTCCTGAACGGATGGCTCCCTCGATCGTCGATGGCAGACCGGTCGCGGTCCAATCGCCTGCCAGGACGAGATTCTCGTGGGCCGTGACGGCGCCGGAGCGCCGCGCGGCCTCGGCCGGCGTTGCCGCGAAGGTCGCCCGCTTCTCCTTGACGATCTGCCAGCTGGGCAGTTCGGGTGCAAGACCGGTCAAAGTCACGATTTCGGACCAGATCTGACGTCCCAAATCTTCGCGCGGCACATCCAAGAGGCGATCGGCGCCGCTGATGGTCACGGATAGACGATCCGGATAGGCAAAGAGCCACTCCGTCATTCCGTTCACCACGCCGAGCAGTAACGGCGATCCCGGCGGCGGAATCACAGCAAAATGCGCGTTGACGATGGAGCGGTGGCTCTGCGGCGCCGGCAGGCCCGGCAGCAGGTCGCAGGCGACCCAGGGCGGCAGGGCGAGGACCACCGAGTCCTCGGGGGCGAGCGCGATGGTCTCGTCGCTGAAGACGAGGCCGGCAATCCGGCCGTCCCCGAGGGCGAGGCTGCGCAGGCGGTGGCCGAAGCGCAGCTGCGCGCCACGCCGGGTCAGATAGTCCACCGCTGGATCGACGAAGGCCGCCGAGAGGCCGCCGACGGCGACCAGCGGCCGGCAGGCCTTTCCGCCGGCCCCCAGGGTCTCGCGCAGGATCGTCGCCGCGAGTCCGGTGTCGCTCTCCTTGGGATCGGTGTTGAGGGCGGCCAGCAGCACCGGGTGCCACAGGCGGTCGTAGAGCATGCCCTCGCAGGCCATGCTCTCGCCGATGGTGCCACCCTGGCCCGGCGCCTTGCCGGCCGCGGCCTTCAGGATGCCCAGGGGCGCGAGGTAGTCGCGCGCCGCCGTACCGGGCACCCGGCGCGAGGCCTGCAGGACCCACCACGGCACGCGCCCTGCGTTGGGGCGCAGGGTCCAGCGCTCACCGGTCTTCAGGTCGGCGAAGGGGAAGGCCGCCTCGTCCGGGCCGGACAGGGCGCTCTCCGGCGCACCGATCGTGCGCATGAAGGCGAGCGCCGAGGTGTTGCCCGACAGGAGCAGGTGGTTGCCGTTGTCGATGGTCAGCCCGAGGGTCGGATCGTAGTACGAACGGCAGCGGCCGCCGGCCTGCTTGGCCGCCTCGTGCACGACGACGCGCGCACCGCGCTCCACCAGTGACACGGCGGCGGACAGCCCGGCGAGACCCGCTCCGACGATGTGGACCGTGCCCACCATCAGACGATCCCGTGTCGGAGGACGACGCCGAAGAGCGCGCGCTTGCTCGGCTTGACGCGAGCGCGGGGCTTCTCCCAGCCGCGAGCCAGGACGGCGTCGAGGTACAACCGATAGGCCGCCGCCATGAGGCGCGGCGCCTTGGTTACCTTGCGCGGGCACTTGGCGATGATGTCCCAGGTCGCCCGGTAATGCGCCTCGGCCTCGCGGGCGACGGCGATGCAGACCTCGCCGATGCGCGGATGGTCGATGGCGGCCTGCGGCGTCGGCGCGGTCAGGCCGATGGCGGCCAGCTTCTCGCGCGGCAGGTAGAGGCGGTTGCGTTCCGCATCCTCGTCGATGTCGCGCAGGATGTTGGTAAGCTGCAGGGCACGGCCTTCATGGTGGGCGAGGGCGATGCCCTCCTTCTCGGCGATTCCGAAGATCCGCACCGACAGGCGGCCGACCGCGCTGGCGACCCGGTCGCAATAGAGGTCGAGGGTGGCCTCGTCGGGCGCGACGATGTCCTCGAAGGCATCCATCGCCATGCCGTCGATCACCGCCTGGAAGTCCTCGCGCAGGAGACCGTAGCGGCGGATCGGCACGACGAGGTCCTGCACCCGCGGCGCCGGCCGTCCGGCATAGAGGTCGTCGATGTCGGCGCGCCAGCGGTCGAGCTCCGCGGCGCGCACGGGGGCGGGGCCACCGTCGTCGGCGACGTCGTCGACGGCCCGGCAGAGGGCGTAGACGGCGTACATCGCCGCGCGGCGATCCGGCGGCAGCAGGCGCATCGCCGTGTAGAACGACGAGGATTTCGCCGGAAGGGCGTCGACCGGGGGGGACGCGGTTTCGGCGGCGGGAGACAGGGTTGCGCTCATGCCCGGTTCCCTCGCGCGACCTTCGCGGCCTGAGCCTTCAGGGTCCGGCCTCGCAGGGGTCGGCGCGCCAGGGTCGCGGCGATGCCACCGAACGCGGTCAGGGCAAAGGCGGCCTTGCCGTGATGCACCTTCTCGCTCAAGGGATCGCGCGTCATCAGCCCCTTGCACAGCACGACGGCGAGGCGATGAATGGCGGCGATCTCCAGGCTGAGGCGCAGGTCGGCGATGAGGTCGGGCAGCACCGCGCCCTCGTCGAGCAGCCCCATGGTACGCTCCGCCAGCTCGCGAATGACGCCGCGGAGCGCCGGGGAGGCCTTCTCGGCGGCCAGCTCCGAGATCGCGGCACCATGCGAGTCGAGGGTCTCCTGCGGCAGGTAGACCCGATCGATCTTGCGAAAATCCTTCCCGCAATCCTGAAGGTGGTTGATGATCTGCAGGGCTGCGCAGATCGCGTCCGACGGCCCCCAGACGACGCTGCGATCCTCGCCGTGCACGTCGAGCACGTAGCGGCCGACCGGCATGGCCGACAGGCGGCAATAGGCGATCAGCTCGTCCCAGTCGGCGTAGCGGCTCTTGCGCGCGTCGAGGCGAAAGGCGTCGAGGAGTTCGAGGGCGTGCGTCGGCGCGAGCCCGCGGGCGGCGAGTTCCCGGCGCAGGGGTTCGGCGGCCGAATCGGCCGGGCGGGTGCCCGTCAGGTCGTCGGCCAGGGCGTCGAGGAGCTCGATCTTCCGCTCCGACGTCAGGCCCGTATGGTCGGCGACGTCGTCGCCGGCGCGCACGAAATCGTAGAACGCCAGGATCGCGCCGCGATGCTTCGGATGGATCAGGTGCGACGCGACGGGGAAGTTCTCGTCGCGGTAGCCCTTGCCGGTGCGCGCCTCGGTGGCTGTCTGGATCGTCGTGCTCATCACAGGCGTCCTTCCTGGCGGAACCAGGCGATCGCGTCGGACAGGCCCTCGCGGTAGGGCCGGGCGGTATAGCCGAGCTCGGCCCGCGCCTTCGCGTCGGAGAAGAACATCCGGTAGCGGGACATCCGGATGCCGTCGATCGTGGCGAAGGGCGCCTTGCCGGTGAAGCGGGCGATCTGCTCGGAGACGAAGGCGATCGGGTAGACCACCGCCCGCGGCAGGTTCACCGTCGGGGGCCTGCGGCCGACCATGCCGGCAATGTCCGCCAGCATCTGCGACAGGAGCACGTTCTCACCACCGAGGATGTAGCGCTCGCCGATCCGGCCGTGCCGGAGGGCCAGCAGGTGGCCGGCGGCGACGTCGTCCACGTGGGCGAGGTTCAGTCCGGTATCGACGAAGGCCGGCATCCGGCCCAAGGCGGCTTCCAGGATGATGCGGCCGGTCGGGGTCGGCTTGACGTCGCGCGGGCCGATCGGCGTCGAGGGATTGACGATGACCACGGGCAGGCCGTTGCGGGCGGCCATCTCCTCGACCACGCGCTCGGAGACGACCTTGCTGCGCTTGTAGGCGCCGATGGCCGTGGCGGGGGTGAGGGGACGGGTCTCGTCGGCCGAAGCGCCGTCGTCGTGCGGCTTGATGGTGGCGACGCTCGACGTATAGACGACGCGCTCGATGCCGGCCCGCAGGGCCTCCTCCATCAGGATCACGGCGCCGTCGCGGTTGGTGGCGACGATCTCCTCCGGATCCGGAGCCCAGAGGCGATAGTCGGCGGCCGCGTGGACGAGATAGCGCTGGCCCTGGAGAGCCCGTGCCACCGCCGCGCGGTCGCGCATGTCGCCTTCGACGATCTCGACGTCGGTCCAGGTCAGGTTGGTGCGCGGCGAGGTGGCCCGGACCATGATCCGGACGGGGAAGCCGGCCTTGCGGAAGACGTCGACCAGGGCCGCTCCCAGGAAACCGCTCGCGCCCGTGATGAGAACCGGGCCGGCATCGAACGGGCCGGAAGGGGTCGCCTGTGGCATTTCTCTCGTAAGGGTCTGAGGATCTTGTGCGTGCGCGGAGCCCGAAGCGGACTTCGGACCCGAGGATGGCGCGCTTTTGTCATCGAAACCGGTATCGGACAAGCGCAACGGGGACACACCCGGGCCGCAAAGCCCGGATGCTCCGTGCGTCCGCCCGGCGGCTCAGGCGAGCCGCAGGCGTCCCGACTGTCCCGCCTTCCGCTCGGGCAGGGCGTTCTTGACGGTCTGGAGGATGCCGGCGGCGTCGAGGCCGGCCTCGGCGTACATGGCGTCCGGCGCGTTGTGGTCCTGGTAGGTGTCCGGCAGCGTCAGCGTGCGCACCCGGAC
>NZ_JCBANU010000057.1:0-5666 GCF_059816145.1 Methylobacterium sp. 001424705
GAACGCTGATCCACGAGGAAAGTGCAGCGAGGATCAAGAAGGGGTTAGCAACGAAATGTAAGGCGCATCCAAGAAGGGACTTTTTGGGACACGGAAGAGAAACTCCATGAGGATTCCCCTGGCCCGCGAGTGCCCAACGGCATCTCCAGCGCGCGTGTGGAAGGCAGCCCGACGCCTGTAATCCTCCAATCTAAGGGTAGTGCTGGAAAGTCCCCGATACCGGATCATCCTCGGTGAACCCCGCAGTGCATGTCAAGAGCGCACCAGGGTTCAATTCAGCATAAAACCGAAAGGCGGAGAATTGGGAGAAGTGGGCGGTAGATAATCATCCCGTTTCAGCAATGGCCGACTGCTCAAAGCGGGGGCGTGCCATAAGTAGTGCCGCGAAGATAATCATTGTTTACCGTAATCTTCGTGGCGAAACAGGCGCATTGTTGTCCGAGCGATGAATCTGATAACGAAAGATTTACATGTGGTCTAACCAAGTCGAGCTTGGAAAAAATAGGTTAAAGACGCTGGTGACGGAGTCCGACCACCAAGTATCTCGAATATACGGCCATCACGGAGTGCGCTTGGAATGCGAATTATTTTCCCGCCTGCTACCTTCCTACGTCGGTTAGTTTCTTCAATAGCGGCGACTAAGGCGTGTTGGAAAAACCAAATTTCGTATTTTCCCCTTACCCAGAGCTTTGCAGTGGATAGATCAAGCTGCCTACGCCACCTCAGAACGTCTGAAATATCAGGCGTACGTCCGTTCACTACGACTTTCTTTTTAAATTCCGCGAACCCTCTGATACAGTATTCAGGAAGACCCGAAGATAGTGTTATAACCCCTTTCAAACCATTTGTATTCTGAAGGTTTGGTTTGCATCCGGCTTGCTTTGCTGCGATAATCCACGCCATCAATGGGCGAACCTCGACATATAACTTTGCCAGTCCATTCGAGATAATTGACTCTATCCTACTAAATTCAGGATCAGCACGCGAAAGTCGGACGACATCTTCCAAGAGTATACGAGTCGAGATAACTGTAGAAATTTCATTTTCAATGGAATAATTATCGGTAATATAGGTAAATTCATCTATTGCGACCTGAGTGCCTAGATAGTCGTCGAAATCTCTGTCTACAAAAAAGAAGCAAGATGAAGCGTCGTATCCATCTGAATTAATCGACTCGCGAACCTCCACTACATTCTTTTTTCCTCCACAATCGTAAATATTCACTAATTTATCCCCTACCCACCGCCTTGCCTCCGGCATAAAAAACAAACTGTCTTCCTCTCCTTCAAAGAAGAAATGGTAAGATGTAGGCGATGGATCATACAAAATCCTGAACTGATGCAATGCGACAATGTCAGATTTAGCTTCTTCGCTGAGATAGAGGGCATAATCGTCCACTTCAATTAGCTCCAGACGATGTTGAGGTGCGCATCCGTAAGTCAACTGCGCATTTTTTTAAGCTATTCTGATAAATGAACGGACTATGCGTGACAGATAGTATGAAGCTACAATGATTAGACTCAAGTATATCAGTTAGAAATCGTTTTTGCCATGGCACTGATAGTGAAAGCTCAGGCTCGTCAATGATAACGATTTGATTGTCAGCGTCATCAAGGTATAAGTGAGAGAACAAAGAAACCACCTGCTTTTCGCCCGAAGAAAGCATACTCAGATCAAGGGTCCTGCCTCTATCGTCAATAATTTCGATAGTAAATTTTGTGTCGTCATACACGAATTGCTTACCCGGCCGAAGATAGGCATTGCACACTTCAACAAAAGCGGAAATTTCAGTTTCCTGAAACGATATATCCGTACTCGCGCTCATTAGACGCGAAAAATAATGAGCTAGGTACAGATCGTTTACTTCCATCTCCCGGCGTTTCTTTCCTTTCATCCCTAGAATCTTTTTTCGAAGAAGCTCCTTATCTTCATCATTGAGGACCTGCTCGCTTACTCGTCCAAGGATTACAGCAAGTTCTTCTTCATCAAGACCTGAGATTTGCGAAGGAGAATACTGGTCCGCCGTACCCCTGATCACGTCTCTTAGATACAAGCCTGACAAATTATTGAATTGCGCGAGAGAATAATCCCTCAAATATCGGCATTTGGAGTCTATGTTCGAACGAACATCCTCCATTCCGAAGCTGACCAGATCGACATAGTGTTTTGCGGATCGTGTAAGACCCAAAGGAGTGCCCTCTCGATGCGCCGATTGAAGGCGACTTTCGAGATCAGGAAAAATCTCTTTGAGGTCTTTTTCAATGCGTCGGTATGTAGGCAAATATAGAGTTCTTCCGGGAAGCTTTTCGGCAAGCTGCTTTTCGACGCTAAATCTCGGGGTAGCAAATATATCGTCGTCTTCATAATTAGAAAATCGGCGCATTACATACATTTGAAGATGTCGAACCTCTTCAATTGGGATGCTCAGGGTATTAGCGAACATTTCCCTTGATCGATGGTTCATCTTTCTTGAAGAAATGAATTCCTCAAGAAGTCCCTCAACACGTAGTTTCTCCATATGTGATGTGATTCGCGACGAAGGGCTAAGCTTCCCAATCACGCGATCTAGCTGAGATAATCCCGTAATATCAGCTTTAGCTGCTCTGATTTCATGATCCCCAAACCAGAGTCCGACCTCAGCAAAGTCGTACTGTGCAAGTCTACTCCATTGTCGAGAAATAAAAAAATAAAATATATTTGTTACACTACTTTTTCCTATGCCGTTCGGCCCTACCAGGATCAATGCGTTGCTTTCAATCGGAAGCGTTATGTCACGATTACCGAATAGTCCTCTAATTTGAAACTTAGTTGGTCTTTGCATTCCATCCTCTTAGATATGATCGGACGAAAACGAAGCAGCCTTCGGATCGGCGAGTTCAAGCGATCCTAGCTACAAAACCTCGGAATGGCATCTACAAAGGGGGAGGATGATCGCCGAAACGAGCGATTTCGGCGCCAATCTGAAGAATGATTAGATGCCTATCGCCCTTCTCGGGTAGGCATCCGATCGGATTCGATCGAAGGTGTGGTAGCCCGCGAAATCAAAGTATTTACGGAACGCGGTCGCAATAAAAGTACGTGATCGCGAATGCTACTCTGCCTTATTGGTCAAATAATTTTCAGGCGCATCAGCGCTTAGATCGTAGCAAGTCTTTGGCGAACAGCAGCATAATCAAGTGCAGCTTCCGCTTCAAAATTTTCCACCTCGGCTCGCGTACGGGCGAGATCGAGTTGAAGCTGTTCGAGTTCGAGTTCTTCGCGCCGGTCGCAGTACAACAGTTGGATGAACTCGGATGATGCAGGAGTTGCACCAAACCGTTCGAGCGCGCCTAAAATCTCAGCGTACATGTCGGCGGGTATTTTGTTGGGATCAATGTAGTCTTTGATGATCTCTTGTGCTCTCATGGTGCCTCTATCGTCTTTTCATGTAGCTGTAATGTTTAGGTGTAATCATCGGAACAGAAGCGCGAACAGCATGCCGGTAGCCTCGTCCGAGAACGAGAATACCGGCTGGCCAGAATCTCGGTTCATGCAGCGGCTCCATCGGTGTCCTTGCTGGTGCTGCACGTTCTGACGACACCACGCCTGCGGTGCCTGCCAACGAGTCTGTAGCTGTTTGTCCGTAGCGATCGGCAGCAGCCACACCTGATGCTGTTGCGGCTCATCTGTGGACGCATGAGGATCATGCAGGAGCACTGCCGCTCGCGCTTGGAGCTTGGCCAGATCGAACGGCGGCTTCATCCCTGAAGACCTCTCCGATAGACCAACCCTTTGTACCCACCTCTTGCGGTGATCGAAGCAGCATACGCGGCGAGATGGATCGGAGCGCACCGTTTCAGGCCGTTGGCACTCGCGAAGGCGAAGTGCACGTGCGCGTGGATGTCATTCTGAACCAGCGCAGACGGGAAGTTCTCAAGGCGAATGTCGACCAAAGGCTCGATCGCATTGAGGAGCGTGACCTCGTGAACGCGGCCGAGATCGAGCACGCCGTGGAACGTCGCCAACCATGCTGTGCCGTCGAACGAGGGCAAGAAACATCCGAGGCAGCGAATGCTACTCCAGCGCTCATGCTCGCGCTGGCGGCGATCGAAGGCGCGACGCAGCGTGATCCGAGTCTGGTTGATCTCTTCCAGAAGGCTGTCAGGGCCTGAGCAACGCGGCACACGAATCTGGACCTTGCGCAGCATGAAGTTGCTCTGTCCCGTCGCCCAGACCGATGCCGCATCCGCCATGATACGGGCGCGATGGCGTCGGCAGCGGTCGCAGCACGGGGAGCGACACCAGTTCCAATGTCCCGCGAGGGTTCGAGTCCCGCATAGCTGGAGCTTCAAGCGAAGTGACTTGGAAGCTGCATTGGCATTGATAATCTTAGTTGTTGTTCTCATGTCCGCCTTGATGTGGATAGTATCTCTATTTATATCTCCCCACACAGTAAATTATCTCAGAAGCTACGTCTCCATGCCTCATCACTCGCCTCGGGATTTAGAAATACTGTAAATCATATTTTGTTTGGCATTCTCCGCTCGCATGAAATATTATGTCTATACAAAATAAATCTGGCATAAATCTTTGCCTATAAGATTCAGTTCGGTACCGTGAGGCATCCATCGAACTAAGGTATACGGATATATACCATGATTATTTACTGGCGGGTAGGTCGAATCCTGGCATTGCACGTCAGCGGAACGTGGAGTCACCTGTGTACGCAGATACAGCTTACGACACCGAATTAAACAGGCCCTGGCCACAAGGCTCAGGCCCATTCGCAGATCGAAAGAGTGACGGCAAGAACAGATTGCCGTTCGATTTTGACTACGTTCATCATCCATCGAATCATAGAAAAACAAGCATCACTGCGGAACAACGCATCGCTGCCGCTGCCTCTTGGGAGGCTTGGGACAAAAAGAAGTTTGGCGCCCCCCCGAAATCCGTTTTCGAGGACTTCCCTACGGCCCCCTGGGTTTATAGAGCATTGTGTGAGCATATTCTCGGTGGGGCTCAGAATCTGAAGAATATGCGTTGCCTTGAGCCAGCATGCGGTCGAATGTATAGTTCAGACGCTCTTTGGGACTATTTTGGGAGTGTTCGTTCGTCGGATATTGGTGAATACGGATTTGGTGGGCGCTACAATTTCCTTGATAAAGATTATCCGGGCGATAGTTTTGATTGGGTAATCACAAACCCACCCTTCTCTCGATGGGAGGATTTTGCGCTTGAGGCTCTTAGAGTTGCAAGCCGTGGCGTAGCGTTTTTAGGCCCTTTGAACATGCTATGTACTTTGCAGCGATACAATCGCCTCTACCAAGCCAATCCACTTTCGATGGTCTGTGGGATGGTAGAAAGGATACAAATCCGCGATGAATTAGTCGTGGAGAAATCGGGTCAAACTCTGGAATATGCTTGGTTTATATGGATGAAACAGCCTGATTCAAAAATCAATTTGCGATTTCAGGTTCCTCCTTGTCGAGGAGTTTTGGAGCAGCCAGCCGACTACATATACCGGGTTTGAGTACTACTCCGTGACACCACTCGCTCCTGCCTGATACAGAAGCCCTCCTTCACCCTCACTCTCCGCCTGTTCCAAAAACCTCCTCGGCATCGAACCCTCTGCCTTCCGGCTAACTCGTTGTTTTTCCTACTCCCACGTTTTCAGTACTTCGTCGCCT
>NZ_JCBANU010000059.1:0-5226 GCF_059816145.1 Methylobacterium sp. 001424705
CATGGCAGGGCTCCGAGGTTGGTTCAGAGCACCATCATGCCGCTTCCACCGCGCGACGCACCCCGAATACCCCATCTAGCCCCGGAGCGACGCCGGCAGGCCGTCGACGGCATTCGTGAGAAGTATGGTCTCTCAGAACGCCATGCCTGCCGGATCGTTGGCCAGCACCGGGGCACGCAACGCTACATACCGACCGTGCCGGCTGACGAGGATGCGCTGACCCGCGCCATCATCGTCTTGGCGTCTGAATACGGACGCTATGGCTACCGCCGCGTCACCGCGCTGCTGCAGGCTGCGGGGTGGCAGGTGGGCAAGGACCGGGTTCAGCGGATCTGGCGTCGTGAGGGGCTCAAGGTTCCGCAAAAGCATCGGCCGCGAAGCCGACTGTGGATGAACGATGGCTCCTGCGTGCGGCTGCGGCCTCTCCATCGCAATCACGTCTGGAGCTTCGACTTCGTGCAGGGTCAGACCCATGATGGGCGAAGCCTGCGCATCCTGACGCTGATCGACGAGCACAGTCGCGCCTGCCTAGCGCTCAAGGTCGCGAGGCGCATCAACAGCCTGGGCGTGATCGAGGCGCTGGCCGATGCGATGTGCCTGCATGGCATCCCGGAGAACATCCGCTGCGACAACGGCCCAGAGATGATCTCGAAGGCTTTGCGGAAGTGGGTCGCCAAAACCGGCCCGCAGATCCAGTACATTGCACCAGGATCGCCGTGGGAGAATGGCTACTGTGAGAGCTTCAATGGCAAGCTGAAGGACGAGTGCCTACGCCAAGAAATCTTCTACTCGCTGAAGGAGGCACAGACCGTGATTGGGATCTGGCAGAATACCTACAACCGCGTTCGGCCGCATTCGTCCTTGGGCTACCGGCCGCCCGCGCCTGTCACCTTCCCGGATCTGGCTTTCCGGCTACCCATGGCCGCTACCATGCAGTAGCCTCTCACTCGGCTCGGTTCAAAATACCGGTCAGGTCACCACAACCGGTCAAATGCGTCCGTTGGCCAAAAGTCCTGATCACTTGGGTTCGCGCGATGTTTCCCCAGCCACCAGCCATAAATCCAAGCGGCAAGTTCATGGGCCTCTCGCTCAGTCAGCGATCCTGAGTTTGGCCGCTCCAGGCAATCGTCAGAGTTGCCGGCATTTGCCTGCGGCGCAGACAGAGCTGCCCACTCTACGTCTAGCTTGGCCGAGGCTTCTACGAAGCGTGTCTTCGCCACAGCCTGGTCTTTTGTACGCAGACTTATTTTGACGATCGCTCTACCGACCCGGCCCTGAAGGGCTTTAGGAACGCGTCGCCGGAGATAGTAGACGCTCGTTTTGGGGTGCAGCCAGGGACTGGGCATTTTCAGGGCCATGTGTACCAACTGTGTGTACCACAGGGCGGCCCTAAGTCACTGATGTCGCTGATATTCTAAACGGAATAACCACTTAGCTAGTGGTTGGTGCCCAGGAAAGGACTCGAACCTTCACCTCTTGCAAGACTGGTACCTGAAACCAGCGCGTCTACCAATTCCGCCACCTGGGCTCGCCGGGGCCGCTTGCGGCACCGACGCGGGTTTCGTTTAGGCGGGGCGGGGCCGGTCGTCAATCCGGATCGCAGCGGATTTTTCGGCCGGCCCGTCGATTGTGGTTCAGGCCTCGCGGCGCCACTCGCGGATGTCGACGAAGCGCCCGGCCACGGCCGCCGCCGCCGCCATGGCGGGGGAGACGAGGTGGGTGCGGCCGCGGTGGCCCTGGCGGCCCTCGAAGTTGCGGTTCGAGGTCGAGGCGCAGCGTTCGTTCGGGCTCAGGCGGTCGGCGTTCATGCCGAGGCACATGGAGCAGCCCGGCTCGCGCCAGTCGAAGCCGGCCGCCTTGAGGATGCGGTCGAGGCCCTCCGCCTCGGCCTGCTGCTTCACCAGGCCGGAGCCCGGCACCACCATGGCGGAGACGTTGGCGTGGACCTTCCGGCCCTCCACCATCTGGGCCACCGCCCGCAGGTCCTCGATGCGGCCGTTGGTGCAGGAGCCGATGAAGACCCGGTCGAGGGTGATGTCGGTGATCTTGGTGCCGGGGGTCAGGCCCATGTAGCTCAGGGCCTGCTCCTTCGACTGGCGCTTGTTCTCGTCCGCGATCCGCGACGGATCGGGCACGGCGCCGGAGATCGAGACCACGTCCTCGGGGCTGGTGCCCCAGCTGACGATGGGCGGCAGGTTGGCGGCGTCCAGGCGCACCTCGCGGTCGAAATGGGCGCCTTCGTCTGTGACGAGGCTCTCCCAGTAGGCCCTGGCGCGGGCGAAGGCCTCGCCCTGGGGCGCCTTCGGCCGGCCCTCGACATAGGCGTAGGTGGTGGCGTCCGGCGCCACCAGGCCGGCGCGGGCGCCGCCCTCGATCGACATGTTGCAGATGGTCATCCGGCCCTCCATCGAGAGGGCGCGGATGGCCGAGCCGGCATACTCGATGACGTAGCCGGTGCCGCCGGCGGTGCCGATCTCGCCGATGATCGCCAGGATGATGTCCTTGGCCGTCACGCCCGGCGGCAGGGTGCCGTCGACGCTGACGCGCATGTTCTTCGCCTTCTTCTGCAGCAGCGTCTGGGTGGCGAGCACGTGCTCCACCTCCGAGGTGCCGATGCCGTGGGCGAGCGCCCCGAAGGCGCCGTGGGTCGAGGTGTGGCTGTCGCCGCAGACGATGGTCTGGCCCGGCAGGGTGAAGCCCTGCTCCGGCCCGATCACGTGGACGATGCCCTGGCGGCGGTCGAGGGCGTCGTAGAACTCGATGCCGAAGTCGCGCACGTTCTCGGCCAGCGCCTCGAGCTGGATGCGGCTCTCCGGATCCTCGATGCCGAAGCGGCGGTCGGAGGTCTGCACGTTGTGATCGACCACCGCGAGGGTCTTCTCGGGGTGGCGCACCCGGCGCCCGGCCACGCGCAGGCCCTCGAAGGCCTGGGGGCTGGTGACCTCGTGGACGAGGTGGCGGTCGATGTAGAGGAGCGTGGAGCCGTCGGGCTCGACATCGACGACGTGGTCGTCCCAGATCTTGTCGTAGAGGGTGCGCGGCGCGGTCATGGCGTGGCTGTTCTGGTTGTTCGTCGGGAAACGGAGGTCGGTCTCCCTTTAGTAGTGTTCCAAGGCGTGCAGCGAAAGTGGGGGCCCGGCTGCGCCCGGCGGATGGCAGCCCGGAGGCGCCCGCATGGGGCGGCGCGCGGGCCGCCGAAGGTCACTGGACCGGTCCGGACCCGCGGCCTAAAGCTGTCGGCGCGGAGCCGCCCAGGCTTCGACCGGATCCCGATCGTCGCCGAGCCCCCCCATGCCGCCCATCGACATCCTGATGCTCAAGGCGATGCATCCCGACGTCATGGACGCCGTCGCCGAGCGCTTCACCCTGCACCGGCTCGACACCGTCCCCGATCCGCAAGCCTTCCTGGCCGAGACCGGCCCGCGCATCCGCGGCCTCGCCACGGGGGCCCAGGCGCCGGTGGACCAAGCCCTGCTGGCGCGCCTGCCCGGCCTCGAGATCGTGGCGAGCTTCGGCGTCGGCTACGACACCATCGACACGGCGGCGGCGGCCGCCCAGGGCGTCGTCGTGACGAACACCCCGGACGTCCTCACCGACGAGGTCGCCGACCTCGCGCTGGGCCTGCTCCTGGCCACCGTGCGCCAGATCCCCCAGGCCGAGCGCCACCTGCGCGCCGGGCACTGGCCGCAGCGGACCTATCCGCTGACCCCGACCCTGCGCGGGCGCACCGTGGGCATCCTCGGCCTCGGGCGGATCGGTCGGGCCATCGCCCGGCGCCTGGAGGGCTTCGGCGTCGCCATCGCCTACCACGGACGCCGGCCGCAGGCGGACGTCGCTTACGCCTACCACCCCACCCTGCGGGGCCTCGCCGAGGCCTCCGACGTTCTGATGGTGGTGGCGCCCGGCGGGCCGGAGACCAACGGGATCGTCGATGCGGCGGTGCTGGAGGCGCTGGGGCCGCAGGGCCTCCTCGTGAACGTCGCCCGCGGCAGCCTCATCGACGAGGCGGCGCTGATCGGGGCCCTCCAGGCCGGCACCATCCTGGGGGCCGGCCTCGACGTCTTCGCCCGCGAGCCGCACGTGCCCCCCGAGCTCGTGGCCATGGACCACGTGGTGCTCCTGCCCCATGTGGGCTCGGCCTCGGTGGAGACCCGGGCGGCCATGGGCCGGCTCGTGGTGGACAACCTCGTCGCCTGGTTCGACGGACGCGGCCCGCTCACCCCGGTGCCGGAGACGCCCTGGACGGCCCAGGCATGATCGGCCCAGAGAGGATCGACCCAGGCATGATCGGCCGAGGCATGATCGACCGAGGCATGATCGGCGGAGGCATGAGCCGCGCTTGCCGCATCGCCGCCCTGGCCCTGGCGCTGGCGGCACCGGCTCTGGCGCAGGAGACCGCCCCGCCCCAGGAGGCGCCCGCATCGAGCGCCGCGCCGGCGCCCGCCGCGCCCGAAGTGCCCTTCGTCGAGACCCTGCCCCGCGACATCGCCGGGGTGCCGGGCACCTGGGACCTGTCGCGGGACGGCAGCACCCGGCGCTGCGTCCTGACCCTGGCGGGCGCGAGCGGTCCGGCCGGCCGGCGTCTGTCCTTCCCGGCCGGGTGCCGGCGGGCCCTGCCGATCCTCAACGGCGTTGCCGGCTGGCTCTTCACCGACGGCAACCTGCGCCTGGTCGACAAGGACGTCCGGCCGGTGCTGCAGTTCAGCGCCCGGGTCGATGCCCGCAGCCTCGTGGCCGCCGCGGGCGACGAGCATTTCAGCCTGGTGCCGCTCCAGATCGTCGCGATGGTGCCGCCGACCGACGCGGTGCCCACCAGCCCCGGCGCCGGCTACGCCGGTGCCGGCTCTGCCGGTGCCGGCAGCGCCGCCCCGGACGCGCGCAGCGCCCCGGCGCCCGAGGCCGCGCCGGCGGGCGACGCCCCGGCCCCCGGCACCTACGCCCTCGACCGCTACCGCGAACAGGACGTCTGCCGCATCGAGCTGACGCCCGGCACCGCGCCGGCGCCGGTGCGCATCCTCGACCATTGCCGCGACGGCGGCCTGACGGTGTTCGATCCGGTCTCCTGGCGCTTCGCCAACGGGCACCTCACCCTCAACGCCCGCCGCGGCCACATCGTGAACCTGGTCGCCACCGGGGACGGGCGCTGGCGCCGCGACCCGGAGGTCGGCACCACCTTCGTGCTGCGCCGGGTGGAGCCCGCCGCCCCGTGAGCCCCCTCCCCTGAAC
>NZ_JCBANU010000005.1:0-168752 GCF_059816145.1 Methylobacterium sp. 001424705
TTTCCTGTCCCATCCTGGTGATCTGTACGCGCGAAACCTGGCCCCTCATGGAGACGCCTCGTGACGCCGCTGTGTCCGGCGCGACACGGGTCGGCTTTGTCGGTACGACCACCGGCACCGGACGGGCCGGGCCGCGTTGCCCGCTCGCAGCCGCATCCATCCGCACCGGAGACCCGCCCCATGACCCTCAAGATCCTCGCCGCCTCGGCCCTCGTCCTGGCGAGCCTCGGCCCGGTCCAGGCGCAAGGTCTCGTCCAGGGCGCGCAGGAAGGGGCCGCGCGGGGCGAGCTGGCGGCCGGCCCCCTCGGCGCGGTGGTGGGCGGCGCGATCGGCGCCGCCGTCGGCACGGCCAACGGTATCCTCGGCGTCGACCGGCGCGAGCGCTTCCGGATCTACGCCAGCGCCGAGCGGCGGCCGTCCTACGTCTATCCGGGCACCGTCCGGGTCGGCGCGGTGCTGCCCGAGGACGGGGTGGTCTACTACGACGTGCCGTCCGAATTCGCGCTGAAGGGCTACAACTACACCATCGTCAACGACCATCCGGTGCTGGTGGAACCGGGCACCCGGCGGGTGGTCGAGGTGATCGACTGATCAAAGTCATCGACTGAGCGCGCCGGAGCGAGCCGGCCGGAGAGGCCCGAGCGGCACCTGCGGGGAGGGGCCCGCCACGACGGGAGAATCAGGCGGCGAGGCGGTCCTCCGCCTCCCGCAGGGGCGGGATGGCCGCCGCGGGGGCGGAGGGCTTCGGCCGCCACGCCGCGTCGAGGCTGAGGAGGGCGGCCCGGACCTCGTCCAGGCAAGACGGCTCCCCCTCCGCCATGCCCTCGGAGGCCGCGACCTCCTTGAGGTGTTCGTCCCAGGCCCAGCGCCGCAGGATCTCCCGCTTGACGCCGCGCATCAGGCGCGGGTGATCGAGGACGGCCCGGACGGTGCCGAATACCGCGGCCGGGTTGACGAGCGCACGCTCCCAGTCCGGGTCGCGGCGTCCAGGGTCCGGAGCTACGGGCGGCGACCTGTGTCCGACGGCGAGGATGGTGTCACGCATGGGGGTCTCGCGCTCCAATCAGGCACCGAGCGGCGCCGCGGCCTGCACGGCGACGCTGGCGGCGAGGATCACCAGGGCCACATCCCAGGCGGTCACATGCCAGGCAGTGACGTCCCAGGGCGTCGCGCGCCGGGTATCGCCGGGTGCGGCGTCCCCGGTGATCGCCACGGCGAGCCAGACATAGCCGGCGCCCGTGAGGAGCCCTGCCAGGGTCGCGCCCGCCAGGGCCGGCCCGGCCAGCCACGCCCGCAGGAGCACGGCGAGTCCGACGCAGAGGCCTGTTGTGACGACCCCGTCGACAAGGCGCGTCACGTCGGCGCCGTGCCACGGCATCCCGGCCCGGCGGTGCCCGTCCGGCCGATGGGGCGGGCTTTTCAGCGGAAAGGTCGGCATGCCGCACCTCCGCCCTCAGTTCAGGCCGTCCGCCGCAGCGGCCTCGCCCGCCTGGCCGTCGCGGGCGCAGATCCCCGCCACCGGTACCGCGTCCAGGGCCTGGAGCGCGGCCAGCACCGCGTCGAGGGGCACCGGCTCGGCCCGGCAGCCCTCGAGGCAGCGCAGGGCCGGGCAGGACTCGACGGCGCGCGAATCCGAGGCCCAGGAGGCCAGGACGGCGCGCTTCTCGGCGAGCGACAGGCCCGGATAGGTCAGCACCTCGCGCGGGTGCCGGAAGACGTCGCCCGGCGCGACGAAGGCCTCGAACGGATCGACGGCCGTCGCCCGGAGGGTCGCCGAGGCCAGCGGCCCCAGGCGCTCGATGGTCGTGTCCGACAACTGCATGACATCCTCCTCTTCGTGAGCAAGGGTCTCTTCGTGAGCAAGAGTCTCTGGGTGAACGGGGATCTCCTCGGGAGCGCGGGATCGGCGGGCGCGACCCGAGGATCCGCGTCCGCCGCGTCAGGCCGCCCGGGCTCGGGCGCCGGTCAATGGGCCGTCCCGGTCTGCACGCCGCCGGTGATCGCGATGCGGCGCGCCGAGGCCGGAACCTGGGCCGAGCGGGGCAGGGTCACGCTGAGCACGCCGTTCGAAAAGGTAGCCTCCGCCTTGTCCTCCTCGACCGCGAACGGCAGCGCGATCGTCCGCTCGAAGCGGCCGTAGGCGCGCTCCGTGTAGCCGCGGGCCGCGTCGCTCGTCTCCGAGCGCTTCTCGCCGCGCAGGGTGAGGACACCGTCCTCGATCAGCACCTCGACATCCTTCTCGTCGAGGCCCGGCAGCTCGGCCGAGACCCGCAGGCCCTGGTCCGTCTCGACGAGTTCGACGCTGGGCCAGCCGGCGCCGCCCCGGCCGAGGGCGGACGCGCCGTTCAGGCCGCTGAAGACGTCGTCGAACAGGCGGTTCATCTCGCGGTGGAGGGTCAGGAAGGGGCTCAGCGGCTCGGACCGCATCGGACCCGGCCCGGCGGTACCCGCGTTGCGCGTCCAGGGAAGAAGATCTCTCACACTCATGATGCACTCCATCAGCAGGGTTGACGTCCAACGGTTTTTCGCGGGCCCGGAGGTCTTCACGGCACCCCGGGTCCGCGAGAGAGCGGATGTCCGAACGGGGCCGGGCTCGGTTCGCGCGGCGACCGGGCGGGGCATCAGGCGGCCTCGGGCTGTCCCCGGGCGCGAGCGTTGTCACCTGTCCGTGGGCCTTCGACGCTCCGAACGCCGGGCCCATGCGTTTCCCCCGGCTCGGCCTCCCCGATCCGGGCCGGCGCGTTATCCTGTCCGACGGCGCCCGGGGCCCCGCCGATGGCGATGCGGCGCGGCTTCAGAGCCTCGGGAACCGCGCGCCTGAGGTCGACGGTGAGGAGTCCGTTCTCCAGAGACGCCCCGAGCACGGTGACGTGTTCGGCGAGGTTGAAGGTCTGGCGGAACGACCGGGACGCGATTCCCCGGTGGAGATACTGCCGCTCGCCCTCCGGGCCCGTCGACCGGCCGGAGACCAGCAGGGTGGTGTCGTGCTGGACGAGGTCGATCTCGTCCGGCGTGAAGCCGGCCACCGCCATGGTGATGCGATAGCTGTCCTCGGCCGCCTTCTCGATGTTGTAGGGCGGCCAGGCCGTCGAGGCCTCGACCCGCTCGGCCTGGGTCAGCAGATCGAACAGCCGGTCGAAGCCGACCGAGGACCGGAACAGGGGTGACACATCGTAAGTCCTCATGACCACATCCTCCGTTGAGCAACGTGATGACGAGGGACGCCGGACGCGTGCGCCGGCGCCCTGATCGCGGGCCATCGAGCCCCGCACGCGCGAAACGTCGTCGCCCGCATGCGGTTCCGGGCCGCGATCGATTTTTCTAGGATTCGGTCCGCCCGGCACGGCGCCGGGGTCGCAGCCTGCACGACGAGCGGCCTGATGGGCGTAGAGACGCTGGCCAGCGGCCTCGGGGTGACCCTGCTCGGGCGCTCCTTCTTGCAGGCGGCCTTGCGGATCCTGCGGGCTCCCGAGCCTTGGCCGGCCCCGTCGATAACCGAGGTCGTTCTGATCGGTGAGGACCGCGGGGGCGCGCTCATGCGCCCCCTCATCGCCTTTCTGACCGAAAGCCCCGCGGGCAGCGACGCCCTCGCCCCGGCGGCCTGAAACCGGTCGGGAACGACGGCTGGCCCTGGGCGGCGGCCTCCCGTAAGCCTCCGATCAGGATCGCGCACAGGGAGACGCTGCGATGAAGGTCGCCGTGATGGGGGCGGGATCGGTGGGGTGCTATTACGGTGCCCTGCTGGCGCGCGCCGGGGCCACCGTCACCCTGGTCGGACGGGCGGTCCACGTGGACGCGATCCAGGCGCGCAGTCTCCTTCTGGAGACCGCGGCCGGGCAGGAGGCGGTGCGCCTGCAGGCCACGACCGAAGCGGCGGGGGTGGCCGGCGCCGACGTGGTGCTGGTCTGCGTCAAGTCCGGCGACACCGAGACGGTGGGCCGGACGATCGCCCCGTTCCTGACGCCCGACGCAGCGGTGCTGAGCTTTCAGAACGGCGTCGACAACCCCGAGCGGCTCCAGGCGGTTCTCGGCCGGCCGGTGGTGCCGGTGGCGGTCTACGTCGCGACCGGGATGCCGGGCCCCGGCCATGTCCGGCATTACGGCCGGGGCGACGTGGTGATGGGTCCGTTCCCCCGCTGCGCCGAGGTGGCCGCGCTCTTCGCCGCCGCCGGCATCCCGACGGAGGTCTCCGACCGCGCCCTCGACGCCCTCTGGGGCAAGCTGATCGTCAACTGCGCCTACAACGCCCTCTCGGCGATCACGCGGCTGCCCTACGGCCGGCTTCTCGGAGTACCGGGCATCGACGCCGTGATGACGGACCTCGTGGCCGAATGCGTCGCCGTCGCGCAAGCCTCGAGCATCGCGGTGGCGCCCGACATCCTGATCCAGGTCCTCGCCCTCGCGGCGACCATGCCGGACCAGATCTCCTCCACCGCCCAGGATCTGGCGCGGGGCCGGCCCAGCGAGATCGCCCACCTCAACGGGTTCATCCTGCACAAAGGCCAGGCGGCCGGGATCGCCACGCCGGTCAATCAGGCGCTGACGGCGCTTGTTCGGGCGCTAGAGGGACAAGATGGGCCAGGTTTATCCTGAGCCAAGCCCAGAGGACCGTTCGCCGAGCCCAGCCGAGGACAGGCCGGAACGGTTCAGGCAGCCGGGGCGTGCTCGCCCATCACGCGGCCGGACAATCCCGCATCGAAGTGCGCGGCCTGGGCACGAAATTGCTCCGCGAGACTCGGGTCCTGCGCGGCGACCAGGCGGCTCGCGGCGGCATAGGCGATGGCGGAGACCTGCCGCACCCGCGTGGCGTCGCTGCGATCGATGAAGGCCAGGATTTCCTCGAGGCTCGCCGCGAGGTCCCAGCCCGTGTTCGTGAGGCGGGCCCCGCTGACGGCGGCGGCACAATGCGAGAAGAAGCTGACCGACGGCGCGAAGATCTGCCGAGCCTTCGAGAGCAGCAGCAGATCGGTGGCCGCACGCTGGTTCTCGGTGAGGTCGAGGCCGATGCTCGACGCGACGCGCGCGCGTCCGTAGCGATCAGCGAAGCGCTGCACCACATTCGCGTCTTCCGTGCAGACCAGGATATCGCCCAACTGGATCGATGCATCGATCTGCCGGAAGAAGGCAGAGAGCGGTGTATAGCGCTGCAGGACCTGGACCATCCCGTCGTTGACGAGATGCTCGAGATCGCCGCGATTGACGACATCGAGGATGTCGCCGCGGCGGACATGGACCGCGGTGCAGGTGGGAAGGTCGATGCGCCTGCCGATCAGTCCGACCGCCTCGCGAACCGCAGCGCTCCAGTTCACCCTCGCCCACCCAGCCATGAGGGCGCTCCCGAGATCGATCTCGGTGGACATGAAATTGATGAGCGGGCCCGGAAAATCGTAAAGCAGGTCCTCGGATTCTCCCAAGGCACCCAGCAAGGCGTCCGGACCCAGACCGGCGAGCTGATCGATGGAATGGTACAGGCTTCGAAGCCGGACATCCGCGATCGCGTCACGCGTCAGGATCGCACCGCGGAGGCCTGGATTCGCGTCGATGAACAGCGTCCGATCGGCGAAGATATCGAGGAGGAAATCCGGGTGCATCAGCCCGTAATCGGCGTAGAGGCTTGCGCCGCCCAGCGGAGCCCAGATCACCTTCAGCGGCAGGCCGAGATGATCCGCCAGGATGCGGGCATAGAGGGCCGAGAGCATGCGGGTGCCAAGCCCGTCGCCACGCGCCGTGTAGACTGCTTTCATCGGACGTCCATAGACGCAGAATCGGCGACGACCAAGGATCGGAACGCGTCGCTTCAGGAGCCGACCTCGCGCCATCGACCGGGCCCGCGCAGCGGCGTCACGGCTGCCGAGATCCGCACGACCGCGATGGCCTCAGTTGCCCGATGAAATCCGTGGGGGCGGTGCCCGGTCCGGGACTGCGTTGCCGGGTGCCGAGGGGGGGTGCTATCAGGCCACCGGTCTGCGCGAGGGCCTCGGCGCGGATGCGGTCGGCGCCTTTTCGTTTCGCTCTGTCCAAGGCGTCAGAGCCTTCGGTCTTCGACAGGTGTGGCGCCCGCATCTCATTTTCACGGCAGGGTCTGGGATAAAATGATTTTCTTGCGGAGAAGAAAATCTTTCCGACGGCATGTCGGCATGATCCGCAGGAGCAATCTGTTCAATCGGAAGTTCTACAGGAAGAGCTACGGTATCGGGCGCTACGTCAACGCCGAGAAGCACTTCCACACGATCGGCTGGAAGAAGGGCTTCCGGCCCTCACCGTTCTTCGACACGCAATTCTACCTGACATCCTACCGTGATGTGCAGGAGATCGGGATCAATCCGCTGATCCACTACCTCCTGGACGGTGGGCCCGAGCTGCGGCGCCCCACGGAAGACTTCGACCCGAAGGCGTTCTACGCCGCTCACCCGACCCTCGACGTCACCGCCAGGACCCCCGCCGAGCATTGCGTCGCGCTCTATGGGAGCTACCGCTGGCGCGAGGGCCCGGACGTCCCGCCGACGACCTCCGCGGCGGCGGAGGCGACGTTCCGGTCGGTTTTCGATGCCGGCTTCTACGAGAGCCACTATCCCGACGTTGCCGCTGCGAACATCGCTGCGCTCCAGCACTTCATCCATTTCGGACAAGCCGAGTTTCGCGATCCGTCCTCCGCGTTCGAGTCCTTCTTCTATCACCGGAGGTTCGCGGCTCAGGAGAGCCGTGGACGGAGCCTGATCGACACCTACCATGCGCAGGTCCAACGGATCGCTCCGCAAACGGCGAGCGCCGAGTCGATCGCCGTCGACCTGAGGGACCGCCCCACCGAGACGATAGGGCCTGCGCTGCGCCTCTGCGTTCACGCGCACTGCTTCTACCCGGAGTTGATCAAGGAACTGATCCCGGGCTTCCACAACCTGCCGCCCGACGCCTTGATCGTCATCACGACCGTCTCCGCGGCCGATGCGCAGTTCATCGCCCGCGCGATGGCCCGGCATGCCGTGACGCAGCCGACCGAGGTCCGTGTGGTGCCGAATCGCGGCCGCGACATCGGCCCCTTCCTCGTGGGATGCCAGGACCTCTGGCGCGCCTTCGACGTCGTCCTGCATCTGCACACCAAGGTCAGCACCCACGTTTCCTGGGGCGAGGAGTGGCGCCACTACCTTTTCGACCAGACCCTGGGATCGAAGGCGCTGGTGGACTGGGTCCTAGAGCGCTTCGCGGCGGACCCGTCGCTGGGCTGCCTGTACCCCCGCAATTTCCACCGCATCCGGGAATACGTGAACGTCGAGCAGAACAGCGCGGCGATCGACGCCTTCCTCGCCGTCCTCGGACTCCCGGCCGCTGCCGGAGCCCAACCGGACTACCCGGCCGGATCGATGGCCTGGTACCGCACCGCGGGCCTGACGACGCTCGCGGACGCCCTGACGACCCTCGACCGGTTCGAAGCCGAGGCGGATCAGGTCGACCTGACCTTCGCGCATGCCCTGGAACGCATCATGCCGCTGGTGGTGCGCGCCTCCGGCTACGCGGTCCGCAACTACGTCACCGAACGCCGCGACCGCCTGATCCCGGTCTCAGGCCTTCCCGACCGGGAGAGCAGCCGCTGCCCGCCCGCGACGCTCTGGCCCCGGGACACACCGCGGATCGCGCGGCGGCCGCCGCTTCCGGTGGCGCCGGTCAGCCGGCTCTACAACCCGGACGCCCTCGACGTGCACTGGATCGTGCCGTCCTTCGCCCAGGGCGGGGCCGGGGGCCACATGACGATCTTCCGTCTCGTCGAGTGGCTCGAACGCTTCGGACACCACCAGACCCTCTGGTTTCAGAACGCCGCGCATTTCGACAGCCAGGCGCAGGCGAAGCGCCTGCTCCAGACTTGGTACCGGCCCATCGGATCGCGGGTCCATGTCCGCTTCCTGCCGGACGACGTGCGCCAGATCTCGGCCGACGTGCTCATCGCCACGGATTGCTGGAGCACCTATCCGGCCGCCCAGGTGCAGAACGTCAAGGAACGCTTCTACCTGATCCAGGACTTCGAGCCCTCCTTCCACGCCGCCGGGGACCTGAACCTGATCGCCGAGGCCACCTACGGTTTCGGGTTCGCCCATCTGTGCGCCGGAACCTGGCTGCTGGACCGCATGCGGGCCCGCGGCGTCTGGGCCCGGGCCTGGGAGCTCTGCGCCGATCACACGGTTTATTCCGAGGGGGCGCCGCGGCCGGCCGTCGCCGCCCGGCCCATTCGGATCGCCTTCTATGCACGGGAGCATACGCCGCGCCGGGCCGTCGCCCTCGGCTTCGCCGCGTTCGAAGCGTTGTCCGAGCGCGGATTCCCGTTCGAGGTCGCGCTGTTCGGCCAGGCGGACCTTGTGCTTCAGTATGCGTTTCCCCACGTCCAGCACGGCATCCTGACGCCGAAGGAACTCGCTGCGCTCTATCGATCCTGCGATCTGGGAATCGTCTTCTCCACGACGAACTACTCGCTGATCCCGCTGGAGATGATGGCCTGCGGCCTGCCCGTCATCGAGATCGACACCGAGAGCACCCGGGCGATCTTCAAGAACGACGAGGTCACTTTCGCCGGCCCGATGCCCTACGCGATCGCCGACGCGATTGAGCGCCTCGCCTCGGATCCGGATCGCCAGGCCCTGCAGCGGGCCCGCGGTCTCGCCTTCACCCAGGCGACGTCCTGGGAGCGGAGCGCCCGCGCGCTGGAAGCCGCTCTGCTCGAGCGGCTCGGCGAGACCGGCTTCGCCCCGGTCACCGTGAAGGCGTTCCCGGCACCCGCCGTACTGACAGGCACGCGGGCCACGGTCTTCATCCCGACCTACAATGCCGGCCCGGATTTCACCCGTGTCCTCGACGCGCTGTCCCGCCAGAATTGCGATTTCCCCTACGATGTGCTCGTCATCGACAGCGGCTCGACGGACGGCACCGCCGAGCGCGTGCGGGCGCGCGGCGGCAAGTTCCGGGTCGAGACGATCGACAAGGCTGCGTTCCAGCACGGTCGGACGCGCAATCTCGGAATCGCCCGATCGGAGGGCGATTACGTCGCGCTGCTGACCCAGGATGCCTGTCCGAAGGACGCGCGGTGGCTGTCGGCCCTGATCGGCGGCTTCGCGCGAGGCCCGCGCGTCGCGGGCGTGATCGGCCGGCACGAGGCCTATCCGGACCACGATCCCTTCACCCGGCGCGATCTGCAGGAGATGTTCGACCGCCTCGCCCTCCTGCCCGATGTGATCGATCGCGAAACCGGCCTGCCGAGCTTCTTCTACCCGGGTGGCCAGAGCTGGGCGATGACCCTGCAGTTCTACTCGGACAACAATTCGGCGATGTCTCGGGAAGCCTGGAAGATCCTGCCTTATCCGGACGTCGAGTGGGGCGAGGACCAGATCTGGGCGGCGGAGGCCCTGAGGCTTGGCTTTCAGAAGGCCTATGTCGACGAGGCAGTGGTCTACCACTCCCACGCCTTCGACATGGCCCAGCAGCGCGCTGTCTCGGCGGTCGAGGGACGCTTCTGGGCGGAGCACTTCGGCATCGATCTGCATCCGGACGCGGAAGGAGCGATCCGTGGCATGGATGCGCGCGACCGGGCCTTCGCTGAAGAACAGGGCATTTCCGAGCGTGTCCTGCAGCTGCGTCTCGACCAGAACCGCGCAACCGTCGACGGTCGATCAGTTTGAAAGAGAGCTTCATGCGCTTGATTAACAGTCTTTAATGCGCACTCGCCTTTTCATAGAACTTTGTAATACATTCGCATCCTCAAACAGACCCAAGCCTTACTTTAATTTGGCCGAAGCGCTTCCTTGATGGCGTGAATGCGCGATGACATCATCTTCGCCAGTTGCGCCTTGCTAGGTATGGAACGGCGATAGAAAAGCTGCTGTTCGATAAGGCCTCTGACGCGGGGAACACGGTCGCGGGCGGCGGCACGAAACTGCTGCACGGCGCTCTCATGGATCGGCTCAGCCCATGTCTGACCGGCAGCGAAATTGTACTGATGGGCCTCGACGCCGACCATTTTATAATCCACCGGAAAGCTGTTGTATCGATTCAGAAAATCGATATTTCCCGAGTAGTTCGTCGCAATCACCTTTCGGCCAAGACAAATAGCCTCCGCCATTCCCATGCCGTATCCTTCCGAACGATGAAGCGATACATAGCAGTTACAGCAAGCAATAAGTGACAGCATCGTCGCACGATCAAAGTAGTCTTCGATAAATACGACCCGTTCATCGATACTTTTCAGCTCCGCGACCAGCCGTGGGTCGACGGACGAGTTCCTCGAATTATTCGACTTGACGACGAGACCGACGGACGAGTCGGTCAGCGGAAAAGCAGCCTGAAAGGCTCTCACGACGGCGAAAGGATTCTTGCGATGGATCGATGAGTTGTAATCGAATGAGAACAGGAAGTAGTATTTTTCTTTCGAAAGACCAAACCGATCCCTCTTGAAATGTCCCCGACAGCTGACATCGACGTAGGGCGGCATGATTAGAATTTTGTTTTTGAAAACTTTTGCGACGGCATCATGCACAAACTTCGATGGAGCCCAGACTTCGTCGTAAAGGTTCAAGGCCTCGATTTTTTCGGACGGTATCTCTGAAAGCTCCCAGTACAGCTTCAGAATGTTATAAGACTTGATCTCGGATCCACCATTGACATAGTCGATGGCATGGTCGATGTGATCCAGACCGAGTTCGAAGACGTTGATCTTGTGTCGACGATAGGTATCGTATTTCTCAGGTTGAAACTTCGCCTCGTATCTATCCACCGCGCCATGGCTGTAGGGATAGATCGAGTATCGGGAGGACGACCGACGGAAACACGCGACCGTACCTCGGGTCGCAGTTCCCAGCCCAAGCTTCGATTCGACGTAGCCGATGAACCGAACGTCATTCTTCGACAGAAACGGATGTTTGCGGTCGAATATTTTCTCGACCTCCTTCAGATAAACGTTTTTGTTCAACTTTGTGACGGCATCTGCGACGGACGAATGGGTCGCAAAAAATTCCGCAGCCGTTCGGCTTCCGGTCACCAACCGATTTTCAGACCATCCGAACCGAATGAAATGATGAGCCGGGTGCATCCCGCCAAGACTCACGTCAGGATTTAAAGCAGAATACTCTTCGAAATTGATATCTCTGTTCAGAATTTCCAGCAATCTTTCAACGCGCCAGGTCAAATAGATCCAGTTTAGCATCGCAATCATGGGAAGCATTGCTACCAGCTGATTTTCCAGCACTCTGACAGAACGAACCGGCCTTGCGCTAAAATCACGTCCATGAGGCAGTCCTTTAGAGCACCTGGACCGGTCGATACAAATTCACTGGTCCGGCGGCTCGGATTTCGATGCCCGCGTTCGAATTCCGGCCTCCTGGCCTTGAGGCCCCCTCCATGCCCGTCGTTCGGCCGCGATTCGGCTCCCGTCCGCCATCCGCTGAGGCTGGTTCAAGATGCTGGGTCCCAGCGCTGCGATGTCTGTCCGCCATCACCCCAGATCGCCATCCCTCGCACGATCTAACGCCTGCGATCCCGCGACGGGCTCTCCGCTGACCTTGAAAATATGGCTGCGCGCCGTCACCCGTCCCTCGGGATTGTCTCACACCGCCACGCACGATTTACTCGGCCGGCCTGTTTCCCGAGTCCCGAATGATCACTCCCACGTGCCGCCGGAGGGACGCTCATCGCGATGGGCCTTCCGCGGCACAGCCTGAACGGAATCCCTGATCGGCCGTGTCGCGATCCGCAGCGCGGCGCTGTGTGCTCAGTCGAATGAGTGGGGCGAGGCGTGAGCGACCCACGTGACTCAGCGTCCGTAGATATCCTCGACGCGGATGATGTCGTCCTCGCCGGTGTAGGAGCCGACCTGGACCTCGATGAGCTCCAGGGGGATCCTGCCCGGGTTGGTCAGGCGGTGCATCGAGCCGATCGGCAGGTAGATCGCTTCGTTCTCGTGCACCAGCACCACCGAGTCGTTCAGTGTCACCTCCGCCGTCCCCTTGACCACCACCCAGTGCTCGGCCCGGTGGAAGTGCTTCTGCAGCGACAGCCGTCCGCCCGGCGTCACCATGATCCGCTTGACCTGGAAGCGCTCGCCGATGTCGATCCGCTGGTACCAGCCCCAGGGCCGGTACATCCGCCGATGGGCGTCCGCCTCCGGGTGAGCCTTCTCACGCAGGCGGGTGACAAGGTCTTTCACCTGGCCCGAGCGGGCCTTCGAGGTCACCAGCACGGCGTCGGGGGTCGTGACCACCACGACGTCGTCGAGCCCCACCACCGTCGTCAGGTGCTCGCCCTCGCTGTGGATCAGGCTGCCATGGGTGTCGATGGTCTCGACCCGGCCCCGGACGGCGTTGCCGTCGGCATCGTGCGCCAGCACGTCCCAGACCGCGTCCCAGGTGCCGACATCCGACCACGCAAAGGAGACCGGGCGCACGCCGGCATGCCGGGTCCGCTCCATCACGGCGTAGTCGATGGAGGTCTTGGGCGCCCGGCCGAAGGCCTCCGCGTCGAGGCGCACGAAGTCGAGGTCGGTCACGGCCGCATCGAGGGCCGCCCGGGTGGCCGCCAGGATCTCCGGGGCGTGGGCTTCGAGCTCGGCCAGCATCACGTCGGCGCGGAACAGGAAGTAGCCCGAGTTCCAGAGGGCGCCCTCCTCGATCAGCCGCAGGGCGCCGTCGTGATCGGGCTTCTCCACGAAGCGCTCGACCGCATGGTTGCCCGCGCCGCCCGAAAGGGCGGCACCGACGCGGATGTAGCCGTAGCCAGTGGCGGGGGCGGTCGGCGTGATCCCGAGGGTCATGATGGCCCCGGCCCGGGCGCCGGCCGCCGCAGCCTGGGCGGCGGCCACGAAGGCGGGGGTGTCGCCGATGACGTGGTCGGCGGCCATGATCAACACGACGCTCTCGGGGTCGCGCCGGGCCGCGTGCAGGGTGGCGACCGCCACCGCTGCGGCGGAGTCGCGCCGCTCGGGCTCGAGGATGATGTCGGCCTGGATGCCCGCCTGCTGCAGTTGCTCGGCGACGATGAAGCGCGCGTCGCTGCTGGTCAGCACGGTGGGGCGGGCGAACACGCCGGTATCGCCCAGGCGCTGGGCGGTGGCTTGGAAGGTCGAGGTCTTGGGGTCCACGAGCGGCGTGAACTGCTTGGGCATGCTCTCGCGCGATGCTGGCCAGAGCCGCGTGCCCGAGCCGCCACAGAGGATGATCGGATGGATCAGATTGGAGGATTCGCTCATCGGTTCAGCCTTTTCGCGGGTTTAACCACGCAGATTGGTGCGGGCGTAAGCAAGGATGTCCGAGAGTGTCGTGTCCCAATCCTCGCGCGGAACCCAACCGGTCGATGCCGAAAGCCGCGACGCGTCGCCAGCCGCGACCGGGATTTCGGACGGACGCATCCGGTCCGCTGCAGTGCGCACCTCGAAGGGGGCACGGGCGTGCCGGCGCATGTCGGCGAGGACACTCGCGATACTTCGAGGTTGCCCCGAGGCGACGTTGAACACCGTGCCGCTCTTGATCTGCGCACCGTGCGCGATCAGCATGGCGTAGGCCCGGACGACATCGGCCACCGGGAGGAAGTCGCGCGCGGCGTCCAGATTTCCGACCTCCAGCACCGGTGGAACGAGACCGGCTTCGATTCGCGCGATCTGTCCGGCGAAGGACGGCACGACGAATCGTTCGTCCTGGCCCAGGCCGATATGATTGAAGGGGCGGAGCACGACGAAACGTCCGTTCTTCAAGACGTCACGAAGAATCATCTCGCCGAACCATTTCGAGCAGGCATAAGCACCGCAGGGATCCGGTGGGGCCTCCTCAGTCAAAAGATCGCCAGTGAGAAATGCCCGGCCATAAACCTCGCCAGAGCTGACAAAGAACAGTGTTGCCTCTGGAGAGAAACGTATCACGGCCTCAGCTAGGTTCAGGAGGCCGCCGATATTGACCCGCCACGTCTCACCCGGCGCACTTGCTGATTGCTGTACGGAGGCAATCGCAGCTAGATGCAGAATATCCGTTGGCCGGAAGGTCGCAATGAAGTCTGCCAAACCAGAAGTATCTAGTAGATCAAGAGACTTGAAGGTCACCCCCGCGGGCAGATCCGCAGATCTGCCTCGCCCGATACCAACAATCTCGTCAGTGGGACCCGCAGCGGACGCGAGCGTCGTCAGAGCATGCCGACCGACAAAGCCGGCAGCTCCGGTTACAAGGATCCGCTTCACGGATTTGAAATGATCAGGACTTTGCACCGAGGCGTCTCAGATCGGCCTCGACCATCTCTTGGATCATCATTTCGAGGGAGATCTCGGCCTGCCAGCCGAATGCCGCCTGCGCCTTGGCCGGATTTCCAAGCAAAACCTCGACTTCGGCTGGGCGGAAGAGCTTCTCGTCGATGATGAGGTGATCGTCGATCGTCAGTCCAACGTGGCGGAATGCGATCTCGCACATTTCGCGGACCGTTACGGTGCGCCCCGTCGCAATGACAAAGTCATCCGGCGCGTCCTGTTGGAGCATCATCCACATCGCACGGACGTAGTCTTTTGCGTGGCCCCAGTCGCGCTTCGCATCGATGTTGCCGAGGCGGAGTTCCTTGGCGAGGCCGAGCTTGATCCGGGCGACACCGTCCGTCACCTTGCGCGTCACGAACTCGACGCCCCGCAGCGGGGATTCATGGTTGAACAGGATTCCATTTGAGGCGTGAAGAGCGAAGCTCTCGCGGTAATTGATCGTCATCCAGTGGGCATAAAGCTTGGCCACACCGTAGGGAGAGCGCGGGTAGAAGGGGGTCGTCTCGCTCTGGATCTGCTCCTGGATCAGACCAAACATTTCTGAAGACGAGGCCTGGTAGTACCGGGCGTCGGGCTTCAGCGTGCGCACGCACTCGAGCAGGTTCACGGCACCGAGGCCGGTGATTTGACCGGTCAGAAGGGGCTGCTGCCACGACGCGGTCACGAAGGACTGGGCGGCGAGATTGTAGACCTCGTCGGGTTGGACCGCCTGCACGATGCGGGCGAGGCTCGACAGATCGAGCAGGTTGCCGTCATGCAATTCGACGTCATTCTGTATGCCAAGCCATTTCAGCCGGTGATCGAAGACACCTGCATGGCTCGAGCGCCGAACGACGCCGTGTACGTCATAGCCCTTACCCAGCAGGAGTTGAGCAAGATAGGCTCCGTCCTGCCCCGTGATTCCAGTGATCAGTGCGCGCTTGTTCGTCACATTCGGCTCCAGGTTCGGGGTCGTTCGTCGCCAGCAGCATCGAGCATGGTGCGATGCGATGTCCTGTCGGCATCAATCGCGACGTCCCTACAGGAACAGGGGGGGGGCCGCCAAGTGCTGGATCATCCTGCCTCCCTCGCAGGAGGCGCGGTTCGGTCGATCGAAGGGCGCAGGACGCAGGACGCAGCGAAATCTAAAAGACGACCTGAAAGCCGGTGTTCGAATAGGATGCAGAAAGGCGGGGGCGCATCGCGGAATCTCCATGAACATTCGGAGTCTGCCCGGCATTCCTGCGTGATGTCCACCGATCAGGCTTCGACCTGGGCCTGTTCGAGACCGGGGCCTCCATCGAAGCGCTGTGCCCGACAGCGCAGCCCCCCTCTCTTCGAAACCGCTTTGCCCCCCTCTCCAGCGCCCGAATGAGAGGACCGCCGGTCCCGACGATCGCACCGACGCTGGCAGGGGGCCTTACGAGCCGCTGCAAGCGACTCCACCGATGCAGCGCAGATCAATCAGAGCCACGCCAGCGAAATCCTTTCGAAACTGTCACGAAACTCGTACGCTGAAGATCGTTGACCGAGGGACGTCTGACACGATTCCGCGATCGAATGCGCTGCGTGCGGTCGGTTCGTCACGACTTCTCCGAACGGCCGATCCCACGCATTCCACGATCCACTCGCGCAATCGGCGCCGCGCGCATCAGCCACAAGGCTGGCATTTCGGCACACTCACCGCCGAAGCAACGGCCGATGGTTCTTCGGGTCGCCCCCGCCGCGTTGGCCTCAACATGGCGTGGTTAGGCAACCTTGACCGATTCAGGTATCCTGTCCGTCAGATTGCCGGTAAGCGCCTACCGCAGGCGGAGACGAGATCGCTCATCCTCCACCCAGTGTCGGGCAAAAATCCGTCGATGTGTTTTACGAGCGCTTCCGTACCGAGCAGGCATGCTCTATGCGAGTGCAGGCTGCGCAATGATCCACTGGGATATTACCTAGTCACAAAATTTATTGGTCAATACGAATAACTTCTAGAAAGCGAGTATGGCATGCGAGGTAGGCGATGCTTTATCTTAGATCCAGTTTGCGCCATGAACTACGGGCACAGTCTCAATTCGCTTCATTATTTTGCCGGATTCGCCCGCAAACATTTTGAGAATGTTGAAATCTTTGCAAGTCGACATCTTCCGATCGGCACCGAGAGGGATGAAATCCATCGTTTTTTCAATTTTTACTATGATAACTTGATAAAAATAGAAAATATACCAAGCGAAGATCATCAATTTGACGAGAATCTGTTCGAATCTCAGGACGATGCTGCATCTTACGATTTTTTCCGATTTTTCATCGAAGTCGACATCAGCTCTGATGATACACTGTTGTTTCCAAGCGCAGATTACTACGCGCTGATTGGTCTTTCAAACGCGATCCGCCGCCTTGAACAGCATAAACGTCCGCGCCTCCTCGTTCGCCTGATTAATGTCATGGAAAACGTGAATTCGTTGGGATCGAACACGCTGCCCGTTCCTGTGCAGCGGATCCTGGCGCTGAAAAAGGAAGGCTACAGCATTAGCTTGTCTGCGGAAACGCCGAAATATTCTCGGTATCTTACAGACCTTTCCGGCGTTGCGTTCAGCACGACACCCTATCCCTCTTTCCAGACGGACATGCTCCCGTTGAGTGCAAACACGCCATTCACTGTTTTGTGTGGCGGCTCAGGACGGCGCGACAAAGGATTTTTTCGACTAATCGAAATCATCGAAGCCACAAATATATTCAATCCAGAGATCAGGTTTATTATTCAAAATCTGCATGCGAGCGAACAGTTTGCCAACAAAGACTTTCTCAACAAGCTGTATTCGATCCCTAATGTGATACTCTTGCCGGGCGTGCTGCCCTATTCGGAAATCGTCCAATCCTACGCCGACTCTCATATCTGCCTCATGCCGTACGACGCTGCGACTTACGAATACCGTGGTTCGGCGATGCTCATGGAGTCGCTGTTGTTCGGTCGGCAATGCGTCGGCCAGGCGGGGACTGGTTTCGCCGAACAGATCAAATTATACGCCTGCGGAACTTCGTGCGGATCCAACTCCGAAATGGCGGCGGCGATAGCCACCCTGTCACGCAGTGATCGCAAGGACCTGATGGACCGAGCGGCGCAGTCTCGTGCTCTGTACATCGCCGACACTGATCAGAAATACGCTGCTTGGATGGATAATTGAGGATGGAAACGCTATTATTCGTCGACCATATCTTTCACACCAAAACGAAGTCTTTTGATTTTTTAGTAAAAATTTTACAAAAACGATTTATCGTAAAAACAGTCTATGTCGATCCGAGCGCGCGGTTCGATCCCTCGCTTTTACAAGACGAAGCCGATTATGTTGTATTGGCACAAGTCGACTTTCTAACTCCGCATTTTATATCGCAGGGAAAGAAAGTAATTGTTTTCCAGATGTTTGATGGCTCCAATGGATTACCGGATGAGCATTGGGCATTGAACCGCCAAGCAAGATATATCAACTTCTCGCAAACGCTACATACCCGCGCCGTGCAGCTAGGCTGTGAGAGCCTGCTGGTTAAATACGCCCCAGATCCAGCGCGGCTTCCAGCCGTCACGAGTTACGATTCGCTGCGCTGCTTTTTCTGGAACCGGCTCCCCGATTCTCCAATCAACACGCAGAGCGTCGGCAGACTTCTAAAGGGGCAGATCGACTCGTGTCACGTTCATCTGCCGCGGGACGATGCTAAGGTTGGCAGCGCGTCAGTCGAAGACGACTTTGATTGTAAGGTGACGACGTCGAATTGGTTTGACAGTAAAGCTGCCTTTGACGAAGTGCTCGGGTCTTGTAACGTTTTCGTTGCACCACGCGTCGCCGAAGGCATCGGGCATGCCTTCCTCGATGCAATGGCGCGAGGAATGGTGGTGATCGCTTGGGATTACCCAACACATAATGAATATATTTCTAACTGGCACAATGGTATTCTATTTAATGAATCGGTCGGCTCCATAAATCTGCGGGATCGGACCGATCTAGAGAAAATGGGGACTTTGGCACGCGTCGCGATCGTGAATGACTACGAACAATGGCAACGCGACGGCGATCGGATCAACGACTTCATCGCATCCTGTCCAGCGGCCGAGGTGCCGCAGCTGCCGCGCTGCCAGGATGAGATCGTCAAGATCATCCATGCGTACCGAGGCGGACCAGACACGTACGGTGCGGAACTGCGCAAGCGAACCCTGACAGTCAGCATGCTATCGCAATGGCGTGATTATGCCCGTCCGCCAAAAACGCGCACCAAGGTCGAACGCGCAGCGGTGCTCGCGTTGGTTTTCGGCAAAGGAAATGCCAAGTATTTCCAACGAACCGGCTTCAGCGCAGCCGAGGAACTCTTCACATGGACGGCTGACACGGGTGCTACTCTCGGGTTCCCCAATACGCTTCTGCCCAATCGGATTGGAGCGATGCGGATGCAGATCAGGGTCCGATCTTTGACACGAAACGACGTTGAGATCACAGTGAATGGCCGCAGCGCTGCGAAAATTCGAACCAGTTCTGCATGGTCGACTCATGAGTTCGTAATCAGTCCGGAGGCGAACACGACGGCCGGAGAGACAATCGTCGGGATCCTTTGCGAGAAACTTGTTTCTCCCAAAAACAAAGATACACGTACGCTTGGAGTAGCAATCGAACATATTACGATATTTTCCGATGCCCGGTATGCTCTGCCGGCTGCAGTTCCAACTGGATTTCGGCGAACCATAGACCGTCTCGCAGGACTGCTCCCCTTCAGCGGCAGCAGGGATAGGAGATAGCGTTCAGTTCTTTGCTAGCCCAGGTGAGAACGAATTCGAGAAATAGTTTGCGGCCCGTATCAGCAGACGAACGTGTATCGATGTAACACGCTCGTCTTTAAATCATAGTTCGAGCAGGGTCCAACGCAGCTATTGCTTGCCCTTGTCCGAGTGTCCTCTTTGATTGGGTCTGCAAGCCCCCGTTTCATAAGGCCTGGCAGGGCGTTGAAGAAGTCCGTGGCGTACCGGGTCTCGGCATGATGCACTCCTGCCTGGCAGTGGGCGGGGGAGGCAAATGCGAGGCTCGGATCGGCGTTCGGGGGCGTTGTTCTCGTATGAGACCTGGAGGCTCGGGTCCGGGCGGATCATCTTCTGCGGAACATCCGGCAACTGACGGACGAGGCGCTGGCGGCCCTGAGCGGGTCATTCTCGGCGCTTTATGCGGCTCGGACACCTCGAAGAACCATGCAGTTGCGGGCTTTTGGCCGTCGATCTAATGCCGCTCGCAGCTTTGGCGTGATCGGACTGGGGTTCTGGCAATCTGGCGGCGGTCGTGAGCGGGCTTGGAGTCCTCCCAAGGCCGCCTCAGGCCGCCACCGGCCGGGCTTCGATCCAGAGGAAGCGCTTGAGGTTGTAGGCGAGGTTGGCGAGCCCGATCTTAGTCCGGGCTCGGGCCAAACCGATCGTGCGCACGAACAGGCCGAAGCGGTCCTTCTGCCCGGGGAACACCGTCTCGACGGCCGATCGGACCTGAGAGCGGGCGCGGTTGGCCCTGCACTGCGCCGGCGTCAGATCGAGGCCGGGCTGTCGCCGGAAGTGGATCTTCGAGCGCCGGCCCTGCTTGGCAAGATAAGCTTCGTTGGCCTTCGAGCGATAGGCCGTCTCGGCGGGAGACGTCACTCGCCGTGTTGGCCGGATCGAGGACGTTGGCCAGTTGCGCTCCGTCATGGGCAGCCGCGCTGGTTACGCCGAAGCGGCGGACGACCTCGTGCCTGCGGTCGATCGAGACGTGCGTCTTGTACCCGAACACCGGAATGGCGATCTCGACCTCGGCCTTCGCACCGTCCGCCTTTGCGGGGCGTGCCTTGGCCCGTTTCAGTGTCCAGCGAGCATCGCGATCCTTCTGTGCGAGCTTCTTCGGGCTTGCCGCCCACGCCTCCGGGATTCGGCCTTCCTTCAGGACCGCCTTCTCGGCATCGATGTTGCGCTGACGCGGCGCCGCGATGATCGAGGCGTCGATGATCTGGCCCGACATCGCGAGATAACCCTTGCCATTCAGCCAGGCGTCGAAGGCGGCAAACAACCCGTCGATCGCGCCGGCCCGGGTCAGGTGCTCCCGGAACAGCCACACCGTCTTGGCGTCGGGCACGCCATCCTCGAAACCGGGGCCGAGGAAACGCATGAACGACAGCCTGTCTCGGATCTGGAACTCGGAGGCGTCGTCCGACAGCGTGTAGAGTGTCTGAGGGATCAGGATCTTGAACATCAGGACCGAGTCGTAGGGCGGGCGGCCACCCTGCGATCCGAGTGGACCGCTTCAGTGCGAAGGCCAGCTTCGGTTGGAAAGCCTCGAACTCGATCAGGGCCGCAAGTTTCACCGACGGATCGCCGTTCTCCGACAGACGCTGATAGCGGTCGTCCAGATCGAAGAACCCTGGCTGACCCATCCGAGGTAATTACCCACGCCTGTAATGACGGGGTTCAGGCGCCGACGGTCTTGAGAATGGTGCTACAGGGCTGCTGCCTGTGAGGCGAGCGGTGTTGTCGACGACGGTGCGAATGGCGGCCTCGCCCTCGGCGGCCCCCATGGCGCGGTCACCGTTGGTCGCCTGCCGTTGGCTAAAAATGCTCAAGCGGACCATGGACGGACGCGCCGGCTTTCCCCTGCTTCGACGCCGCGTCCTCCTCGTTGCGTAATCCGCGCAAACTGCGGGAGAACCGCGAAACCGGGGGAGGATCAGTGCCCACTTCAGCAATGTCGATGTGAACGTAGCGAATGGCCTAACTCGCAAAGCGCTGAGTCTTGCGCTTGACGCCTTCGATCTTGGGCAGTCGGCTGATGCCGTGCCGTTCCAGGTAGCGATGCAGCGAGGACCGGATCAGGTGCGGGATCGTCGGCTGCAGGCCGTTGAGGCAGTCGTCGAAGAAAAGCAGGGTGATACGGCGAAAGGCGACGATGATCGCCTCCTTCTCGCGCGTGAGTACGGTGGCGCGCGGTTCATTGGATTCCATCCGGGCATCCGCCGTCGTCGCCCGTTTGCGCCACTTCTATACCGTCGTCGGACTGACGCCGTAGCGCCGGGCCAGCGCCCTTCTGCTCTCTTCACGTCACTGGATCGCGTGAAGGGCTGCCTCCATCGTGGTAGCGCCTCTAGGGAGAATCTGGCCCAGAGCACATCCGCTGCAGCATGGTGCTCAACCGTATCACCACGCAGCGGGATCAAACACCTAACAGTCATCGGGACGCTACAACGCTTTGACTTCAGCCGTCTGCATTCCTTTGACCGGGAACGCATCCTGGCGCCGGTTGCACTCGTGGAACAGCGCAATTGCCCCCCAGTCTAATGTCAGATTTACTATTCAATATTCTTTGAAATCAAATCAACTTTTTTCCTCAATAATTCGATTTCATCGATCCTTATTTGATTTTCAGATCTAAGTTCATCGATGTGTTTGCGATTTTCACCGCGCAACCGCTCATCTGATCTATGCTCACCAATTCTATAATGATTTTGCGTTTTTAGTGAAGAAATTTCGTTTTCAAGTCTTTGTATCTGTGATGCTTGTAATATTTCCTGTAGTCCAAGCGACTGAAACCAAACTGCAGTGCTGCCAGGAAACGAACTTATAGCAGAAGCAACTGCAGCATACGTGGATGGCTTGCTTGCGATAAAATCTACGACCGTAAAATATTTTCTTAATATTCGAAAATTAATTTTACCTTGTGAGCGGTCAAATGAATTTCCTGAAAGAATGTCCTCCACAAAGGATTCGATTTTATTGCTATACTCATCAGGTGCGGTCGCACTTGATGTTAGGCTAGATCCCAAAGAACAAACGTTCAATGAAAGGAGTTGCGCTTCAAAGCCAACACTCGAATTTACATGGATAATTCCGTCCCAATGGCTAAGTGAATTCCACAGAGAAGTCTCGCCAGTTACATACTTAGCTTCGGGCGCATACAGATTTACTAGAGCGGAATAATTGCGATTTGATCCAGGATGCCCGCGCACCGTCAAATCTATTTCTTTGTATTTCGATAGTATCCTTAATACAGCTTTCAAGCTCCTATATTGATTGCCGTATGAATTCCAAAGAATCATATTTATGTCATGGTCAAGCTGAAGTGGGATCATTATACGTTTTTTATCATCATAAAACTTTTTTAATTGAATGGTCTGATCGGATATCAAATCAGACAGAGAATAGGCGAAATTTAGGTCTGAGTTTTCCTGAAATTTTGCGCTTGTAATCATCTCTGAGGCCAAGGAGTCAGGGCCAACGCCATTTGGGTCGAAGATCCAATAAAAGCCCGTCGGAGATCGAATTGGAGATAATTCGACGTGAATCACTCGAGCGCCTCCTCTGATCGAGGCGTTGCGCAGTGTGTCATTTTTGCTCCAGATGTATACAACATCGATCAACTCGCTGCTGATTATCTTTGAGATTAAATCTATTTTGTAATCGTCTTGTCCGTTTAAAAAATTGGGCCATTCCTGACGCCACATCTTTGGCCAGGACTGATCAAAACCAAGGGTGCTCCCAGTTATGCCATGACAAGTAAGATGGTATTTATTGATCAAATAATCAGGACCAACAAGATATGTCTTTGCTGCCCCTGATCTATTGAGGGCTTCTGCCATCGAGCAGAAATGCAAAAAAGGTCCTTCAAAATCTTCCGGTCCGGACCTAACAGGTAGTGGCTCAACGATAAAAGCTATTCTTAGCTGGCTGGACCTTGGCATGAATACCCCAGTAATGAATATAATCGAAAACGCATTTTTTCGAATTTTGATTATCGTGCATACATGATCGTAACGATCTTTGACATGATCGCCTGGCGGTATTGGCGCGGGTAGCCTTTAGGACACATTTAATTGGCTCTCGATCTGGCGATTTTCAGCGTAACCTATCGGACCAGATTGATAAGCGGAAGATGGCTGCCTAATTTTTGTGCAGCAAGACAATAATCATGGAACGCGGGGCTATGCCGCTATGCGTTCAAAGGCCGCCAATTTGACTATCGCTCGCCAGCGCATCAACAAATCCGCACAACGTTTCAGACAAAAACGATTCACTGACTGCGCATCTCTTGCTAGTGGTCTGATTTAAAATTTTTCTGGTAGAAATGGCCGATGATGGCGATGTTGGCACCTGCAGATCTTGTCCAGACGAAGGGTTTCGAGTCGGAGTTTGTCTGGCCGATGTCGGTGTGGATCGCATCTTCGAGATCGGTGATCTGTCGGAAGGCACCGCGTTGCAGGCGTCGCGGGGTTAGCAGGGCAAACCAGCCCTCGACGCGGTTGAGCCACGACGCGGACGTCTGCGTGAAGTGAAGGTGCGGCGCGGACGCTTCACCAGCCAGTCCTGGATCAGCTTGGGTCTTGTGGGTGGCCGCATTGTCGAGCACGAGGTGCATGTCAAGATTGTTGGGTACGGCCGCCTTGATCTGATCGGGGAAGGCGCAGAACCCGACGGATCAATGCCGGCGTGCGCAGCGCCCAATCACCGTTCCGGCCTGGATGTCGAGGGCGGCTAACAGGTCGGTTGTGCCCTGGCGGCGATACCCTCGCTGCGGCACAACTCGGCGATACCGCCCTCGCTACGCAAGCCTTCCAGCAACACACGGATCTTCTCCTCGGACGAAAACTGCCGGCGTGTGGTCCGGCGGATGTTCTCAATCATCACTGCTGCCGGCTTCTTGGCCGGTCCGGATGTCTGCTTAATCTTCGCTCCTCAGGGGCGACGATGAACCAGCCATCCTCTATTCGTGAAGACCCTCAATCTGTCCCACATGTGCTGACGTCAGACAGAGCGCTCCTTCGCCAGGACCACGCGCTTTCGCCGCCTCGTCAAGGATTACGAGCACTATCCCAGCACCCTCGCAGACCTCCACATCTTCGCCTTCGTCTGCCTCATACTCAAACAGGCCGCGCAACTCGCGGCCAGTTCATAACAGCCTCTTGCACTACCTGGCACTTTGATGTCGGAGGGCAGCCCGAAGCGCCGGTAGCGTCCACGGGCGAGGTGTAATTTTCAGGCCCATTCGGGTGGGGATTGGGGTGGCCATCGGGGCCGGCGGCTAAGGTGGAGTTTGCAGACTTCAACCCGAGCCGAGGTAACCCCGATGACCGACGACAGAGTGGCGCAGGCGATGCACGTCATCAGCGCGTGTCGATGCAACCCGGTCCAGGACCGTCCCTCGAAGTGATCGAGGCCGAGTTCTTCTTTGAGCTGCTGGTGGGCCTGCTCGCAGACCCAGCGCGCCTTGATCGTACGGAACCGCTCCGGGTTTCCCGGAGGCTCCCACTCTTGAGAGGATGGAGCCATGACGAAGCGAAGCACACCCGTTTCGTCTGAGGTTCGCGAGCGCGCGGTCCGGATGGTATTCGACCACCACGGCGAACACGGCTCGCAATATGCGGCGATCCGCTCGATCGCGTCCAAGATCGGCTGCTCGGGCGAGACGCTGCGGAACTCTCGTCCGGCGAGCCGAACGGGACCAGGGCCAGCGGGCCGGACCAACGACGGGGTAGAAGGAGCGGATCAAGGCGCTGGAGCGCGAGAACCGCGAACTCCGGCAGGCCAACGAGATCCTGAGGAAGGCATCGGCCTATTTTGCGATGGCGGAGCTCGACCGCCGGTCGCGGACATGATCGCTTTCATCGACGATCACCGGGAGGCCTACCGGGTCGAGCCGATAGGCCGTGCGCTGCCGATCGCCCCATCAACCTACCACGCCCACGCAGCGAGGCGGGCTGATCCTGGCAAGCTACCAGCACGGGGCCGCTCGGATGTGGCGCTGATGGTCCAGATCCGGCGCGTGTTCGAAGCAAACTTCTGTGTCTACGGTGTGCGCAAGGTCCGGCGGCAACTCGGGCGGGAAGGGATCGCGGTTGCCCGCTGCACGGTTGCTCGGCCGATGCGGGTCATGGAGCTGCAAGGCATCGTGCGCGGCAGGAAGGTCCGCACCACGATCCCTGATCCAGCGGCTGCCTGCCCGCTCCACCGGGTCAACCGCCCGTTCAAGGCGCCGCGCCCGAACGCCCTGTGGGTCAGCGCCATCTCCTATGTCGCGACTTGGTCCGGCTTCGTCCATGTTGCTTTCGTGATCGACGTCTTCGCCCGCCGCATCGTCGGCAGGCGGGTCTCTCAGACGGCTCACGCGGCCTTCGTGCTGGATGCCTTGGAGCAGGCCCTGCACGAGCCTCGTCCCCACCCGGGTGGTGGGCTCCTCGTGCACCAGAGCGACAGGGGCTCGCGATACTCTGACGATCCGCGACACCGAGCGGCTGGCGGACGCGGGCGTCGAGCCGTCCGTCAGCCGCGTCGGCGACAGCGACGACACCGCGCGGGCTGAGACGATCAACGGCCCGTTCGAAGCCGAGGTGATCCATCGGCGTGGGCCATGGCGCTCCTGCGAGGCCGTCGAGTTCGCCACCCTCGCATGGGTCGACGGGGTCCCCCCCCTTCGTCTGCTCGAACCCATCGGGATTATCCCTCCTGCCGAGGCCGAAGCGCGCGACTCTGCCCAGGCCGAGCTCGAAGCCTTGGCGGCCTGACCCAAACCGAATGGCCTCCGGAAAACCCGGCGCGGTTCAGACTGCGGCTCGGGCATGAGTTGCTGGCATCGGCTGCGGGATTGGCAGGCGGTCGGCGTTTGGAGCCGGATTTGCCTGGACAGCGCGTCTGTCCTGCAAAAAAAGGGCCTGCCACCGGCCCAAACCCGACGGACCGGGGCAAGCTGGGCACGAAACGCTCTCTCGTCCCCGACGCGCGCGGCGCGCCGCCTGGCTTCCGCCCGATGGGGCCAACAGGCGTGACAGCGCCTTGATCGCGGCCACGCTCGATGTCATCTCTTCTGTGCGGAGCGGTCAACGAGGGCGACCGCGATGCCGTCCGGATAAGCGACACGCCGGCTAGGCCTTTGATGCCAGACCACCTCGCCATAAGTGCCGGGCGCGCGCCGGCCACCGAGTTGTGGCCGATGCCGATGGTCCAGATGCCAACCGATTCATTGCCGGCCTTCAAGCGGCGTCTTTCGCGGGCGATGAGCTTGGCTCCGCCGCTGAGCTCGAGGTCCGTAGGTCGTTTCCATGTTTTTACGGTATTGGTCCCGTCGCCCGGCATTGCCGCTTGGCTGCGGACAGGGATCAGCGATGGCGGACGATAAGCGTTGGACGATTCGCAGGACGACCCACGTCCTTCGGGATCGCTGGATCAGCGTCAGAGCAGACGAATGCACAACACCCGGGGGAGTAGCAGTGTCGCCCTACTACGTTCTCGAGTTTCCCGACTTCGTGCATGTGTTCGCGACGGACGAGGCTGATCGCGTCATCCTAGTCCGACAGTATCGGCATGGGCTTCAGCGGATCAGCCTCGAGCTTCCTGGAGGCATGATGGATCCCTCAGATATTGACGCCGTGGCTGCCGGGGCCCGCGAACTCTGTGAGGAAACCGGGTACTTTGGTGGGACCCTGGCCCACCTCGCCGAACTCAGCGTCGACCCGGCGCGCTATGCCAACCGCTTACACCTCATCCGAGCCACCGGCGTTGTCGCGGGTGCCTCCAATCCAGACCCGACCGAGAACGTCGAGGTGGTACTCGTAGGGCGCCAGGAAGCCAAGCGATTGGCTTTATCTGGGGAGATCGCCAATGCAAGCCATGTTGGATTGATGCTGATGGCCCTTATCGAGCGGTGAGGCGGCGACCGCATATCAGACATAGACGGTCTGCATGATTTCGGGCGGCCGAAGAGTCACCGAGCGTGCTACGGACCGTACTATCGACAGCAAAGGATGAGCATGCCCGACAGCAGCATCGAGACGACACCCTGGCGCACGGCGAATGAACTTGCCAGGGCCTGCGGGTGCACCGCGGAAGAGATTGAGGCTTTGGCACGAAGCAACCATTGGCCGCGCATGCACGGCCCGTCTGGCGCAAAGTTCCCCTTGGACGTCGAAACGGTGCGCCGCGCGCGCGCTGGAAATCCTCGCACCGTCCATGGGAGCATTCCACTGCGCTGAAGGATTACTTCGAGGTACGCCTTAGGTGAAGGCTGCGGTCGTCTTGGAGACGGAGTGTCAAGCGGCGATCTGTTTAAGCTGAGGCTGGGTCCAATTGCACGGCAGGGTGGGGTCGATACGCCGGACCGGATGGTCGGGCAAACGACTGAGTACGTCGGCGACCCAGTCCTGCGAACCGACGCGGTCGAGCTTGGCGGTCTCGATCAATGTAGACAGGGCCGCGGCGCGATGGTCCCTCACATCCGAACCGGCAAAGGTCCAGTTGCAGCGGCCCGGCGCGATCGAGCGTTCACGACGGTGCGCACAGCGCTCATTGGACGAAAGACCGTTGACGGCGCAATCGATGGCGAAGATCGCATCGATCCGCGTCACCGCCTCGATCGCGACCGGGGCCTACCTCAAATCGGCCAACTCGGAGAATTGGCGTCGGGCATGCGCCCAGCAGGCCCCCTCGCAGATCGGGCCCGGCTCACTGCCAGGTTCGTTCGGCGGGCTGAACCCCGAGAGGACGTGCGCCTGCACGTCGCCGTCGAAGTCGGCGAGCCACGTCTGTATCCGTGCAATTTACAACGCATCAGCGAATACGTGAATGCCGGGCAGAACAGACACGTGATCGGTGAATTCCTCGATGTTGTTGCGATTCCAGCCGATGTCGGCTCCCAGCCGGACTACCCGGCTGGGTCGATGGCCTGGTACCCAACCGCAAGCCTGTCGACGCTCGCCGACGCCCTGACGGATCTCGACCGGTGCGAGGTTGAGGCGGACCAAGTCGACCTGACCTTCGCGGATGCCCTGGAACGGATCATGCCGCAGGTCGTGCGGACCTCAGGCCGCGAGGTCCGTAACTCTATCACCGAACACCGGGCGCGCCTGGTCCCGATCTTGGGGCTGCCTCATCGCAAGAGCAGCGTCAGTTCGCCGGCATCGCCCTGGCCGCGGGATACGCCACTGATCGCCCGCTGCCGCAGCTTGGCCTGCGACCAAGAGGCGACCCGATCCTATGCGCTCACCTTCTTCATCGCCGCAGCCATGATCCTCGCCAAACGGATCGCCTACCAGGGTGTTGAAGAAGTCGGCCAATGGCGAGCGATGAAGGGGATTTCGTCGCCGCGGTGGACGCGGATTTCGCCGCGGAGCGAGCCGTCGGCCTGGACCTCGGCCGATCCAGAGCCGCAAACCGTGTCCATTTCGTCATTGCCATTCCACTTGAACGCGGTGCCGGTGTGATCACCCCTGCGGCGGAGTCTGATCCTCCCCCGATTTTGCGGCGACGAGGTTTAGCTTGCATTCCGTTCGGCTTGCTCGGTCGTGATGTAACCGAGAGCCGAGTGGATGCGCCGTCGATTGATGTCGCCCTCGATGTAGGCGAACAGGTCGCGTCGAGCCTCGTCCCGGGTTGCCCATCGTCGTTGGTAGACGAGTTCGACCTTGAGGGTGTGGAAGAAGCTTTCCATCGGGGTGTTGTCGTGGCAGCAGCCCGTCCGGCTCATGGACGGCGTCGCCTTCATGTCGGCGAGCTGCTTTCGGTAGGCTGCGGCGGCGTATTGGCTGCCGCGATCCGTGTGACAGATGATGCCGCCCCCCGGTCGCTGCCGTTGGGTGGCCATCATCAAGGCGGCCGATGTCAGCTCGGTCCGCATGTGGTCGCGCATGGACCAACCGACGATTCTGCGAGTTGCGAGATCGAGGACGGCGGCCAGGTAGAGCCAGCCCTCTCCGGTCGGCAGATAGGTGATATAGGCCAACCAAATCGTGTTGGGCAGGGCAGCCGGGAACTGCTGTTTGAGGAGGTTGGTCAGCAGCCCCCGCGTCCACACACGGGTCTGATCGTCGTCGGCACCATCGAGGTCGGCCAACTCACAATAGGCCGTCATACAGCCGCGCGCCCTTCGTTCCGTCTCCAGCCGACAGACGCGTCCAGGCCGACGGAGCGAGGCCGTTCGCGATCGTCTCGGCGGTGCCGGCGATCTCCGGCTTGCCGACCCCGGGCGTTGAATGCGTGTTCGGTCTTGACCCCAAGCACGTAACCCTGCCCGTCCGGCATAGGGCCATCTCGATGTCGCCGACCCCGTAGACGGCGTCGGCCGCAACCGACGAGAAGGGCACGCCCGCAGCCATCGCCCGCTCGATCATCGGCCAGAGCCAGCCCCGGCTTGGCCGCGAAGCTTGTCCCCTCCGGCACGTGGGCGGCGGCCAGCCGGGCCGGATCCGAGGTCCAGGTCTTGAGCAGGGACAAGGCTCGATCGATGAAGGCATGACCGTGCCGAGAGGCATAAGCTGCGAACACACCGATCTGGCAGTTCGTGATCTTGCCGGCCGAGCCGGTGTCCTGGCGATGCACCCCGCACGAAGCCTTGCCCTGCTTGAGGAAGCCGGTCTCGTCGCGGGCCAGAACCGCATCTGGGTCGGCCAACGTCTCCAACGCATAAACCCGCACTACGTCGCGCAGGGCATCCGCATTCCAGCGTCCGCGACCGAGCAGATCCTGCTGACGCCAGGGCCCGGCATCGCCCGCGGCTTCGGCTCGCATCCAGCCCGTCTTGCGCCGTTCGGCGCCGAGCAGTCCGTCTAGGAACACTCCCGCCGAGGTGTTGACCCGCTCCTGGCTGAACAGGGGCCGCATGCGCCCCTTCACCGCTCGCAGCGACGAGGCCTGCAGCTCAAGCATCGTCTCGACCGAAGTCCCAACCGTCCATGAAGTGCGAATCATGGGACCGCAAAGAGTCAGAACATCAACAAAGACGCAACTGTAATGCTAGAGCCGGTCCGACATCGGACCGCTGATCGAGCGTAAGCGGCCCTACATCGGCGACTTGTGGCAGTCAGGGCTACGCCTCGCCCCCGGGCCCTCGCCGAGGTAACGCCCCAAATCGACCTACCCCTCCTGAGCCTCGCCGGCATCCGCCGCGCGGGGCTTTGTCGTTTGCCGGTGGTCCTTCACCCCGCACCCACGGCTGCCCGTGCGGCTCCAGATACAGGATCTTAAACGAAGCGTCGCAGGATAAAGCGTTCCATCACAAGTCCGAGCCAGACAGTGCCGAAACCCCAGCCAATCACGTAGGTGTAATCAACAGTCACTCCGAGCTGAGGATTATAGGCTAGTCTCACCCACTCAACAATCTGAACGATTGGGCTCCATTTCATGACGCTGTATAATTCATCGGGGAGCATGTGGGGCAGGAAGAAAACGCCTGATGTCATATAGAGCAAGATCGTTACAATGATGTATCCCCACAGCCATCCTGGAAAAACTGTCATGATGGCCATATTGATGGCTCCCATTCCGAGTCCGAGGATCAGAGCCATTGCGTAGCCGCCAATCGCCATCGCGGGAGCCTCTGGCGTCGGGTCGACACCCAGTACGAGAAGGATAGCGACAATGACGATCAGTCCATGGAATCCCTTTATCGTTTCGACGAGAAACCTGGCTGCCATGATGTCGAAAGCTTTAACCTGCGGGTAATACATCAAAGGCCGGTTTACCAGCATAGCTTTCATTGCTTCGCGCGAAGTATACTGAAAAACGAGGACCGGGACTGCACCGGTCGCGACGAACAGGATCGCATCATTCCCCATTGGGGAGGGTATACCCCGAAAGACCATAATCCCAACCATTAGAAAAATATGCGCAACAGGCCAGAGAACCACGAGGACATAGCCCCAGTACGACCCTCCAAAGCGGGTACGCATGTCACGAAGCATCAAGGCTCGGATGACGTTCGCGTACACCTCAAATTCGCTTCGCCTGACGGGTACCTCGGAGGCAGGTGGCTGCATGGTTAATCTCGCTCGTTAAGCCAACGGCTGCGCCTTAGGGCGTCTTATGGTCAAAAGTGCGGTTGTGGATCTTCCGTGGAATATCGCCGGCCGAGCAAGAGCGCTGCCATCAAGCGACAACCGCGTCTGGTTCACGATCGGTGAGTTTTGCTTGTGGTTTCGAAACTACACACGCCTGAGAACTCTTTCAGCAACGCTTTCAAGCGACAGGGGCCTGTTTTTGGAACGGAATTGCTGAATGGGAAATGGCGTCCGCTAAAATCCAATCGGATGGCAGATCGTCCCGATCTTACTAACCCAAGAAAAAATTTCAAAGAAAAATCTGGTTGTGCCATTTGGATCAGAGGCTTGAGAGAGCCGCCTTGCCAGGCTGTTTTAGTATAATGCCGATCGCAGTACGTGAGTCGCCTGTTTTCTTGGAATATTTTGGAGGCATAGACGGCTGGATCGAGAGAGTTTCAGTAGGGCCTGTTGTCGCCTGAACGGATTGCGTGATCTTGCGTTTTGAACACCTCGAAAGTAATTGCCCACCCCTTGCGCGGGCGGAATTTCGCTGAGTCCTTCTGGGGATGGGCCGAAGCGATCTTGAACGGCTGAGCCGCGAGGATCTGATCGAACTGGTGCTGCGGCTGCAGCGGCCAGAGAAGACCTCGCGCACCTCGTCCAAGCCGCCAGCGACAGATCGCAAGGAGCAACGCGCGCAGTCCAAGCCCGTCGGGGCCAAGCCCGGTCACGAAGGCCACACCGGGTGACGAGCGACGATCCCGATGCCGTCATCGTGCATCGTCCCGAGGCTTGCGCATGCTGCGGCGGAAGCCTGCACGCCGCACTTTCGGCGGAGGTCGTTAGCACCTGCGAGCAGATTGAGCTGCCCGCGGTCGCGCCGATCGTGACGCAGCATCGGCGCCTTGCCGTTCGTTGTCCGACCTGCGGGACGCGCGTGATCGCGCCGGCGCCCGCGGCGGCCCGCGGCGCTCTGTTCGGACCGCGGATGCATGCGGTGGCCACGTACCTGAAGACGTGTCCTCGCGCTCTCTTACGGGCGGCTGCAGATGGCCGCTCTCCGATCTGTTCGGTCTCAAACCTCAGCCAAGGTAGGCTGATGAACCTGCTTCGTCGGGCGCAGGAGCGCTTCCGTCTTGGCCGCGACGCGGCCGTCTTGGCTCGACGATCATTCCCGGCTGGCTTACTCCGAGATCCATCCCGACGAGAAGCGAGGCTCCTGCCTCGCCTTCCTCTTTAGCGCTCTGCGCTTCTTCCGCCGCCACGGCATCGCGGCCGAACGCGCGATGACCGACAAAGGGTTGGCCTTCCAATACAGACGGCATGCCAAAGCCTTGCGATGGCTCGGCATCGCCCATGAACGCACCGGGCCCTATACTGCGAAAACCAACGTCAAGGTCGAGCGCTTCGTCCAGACCTCCCTGCGCGAATGGGCCTATGCCCCAGCCTACGACACATCCGAGCAACGAGGAGACGAACTCACCGCCTTCCTCTTCCGCTACAACTGGCAGCGCCCTCACATGGGCATCAACCGCCAGACGCCCATCAGCCGACTCTGATTATCCGAGGACAACCTGTTGATCCTCCACAGCTAGATGTAGCGATGTGGCTTTACGACTGAGGCGTTGATCAGCATTTAAGGAAGCAGCCCACCCGTACGGACCAAGGTCTTAAACAGACCTCCTCCGTCCTCTCCGCCGCACAGTGCTCGAAGAGATTGTAGAGCGTCATATTCAGACCGTAGACCTGACGTGGGGCAACCAACCCGGCGATTACCGGACTCCGAAAGGCGGATGGTCCCGCTAATCACGTCTCAGTCGTCAACTCTCTACCTAACCCCGAGTGTCCATCCGCAGATACAACGGATCTTTGCAAAAGGCTCTTCCGTCAACCAGAAATCGGCTATGGAATCGTTGTGCACGCGGAAGGGATCCCAGGCATGGCTACCAACCCGAAATCTTGAGTCCAAGGTTAGGGGGACCACATCGCTGTCGAATAACGATTCGGAAATTATGATCTTGCCGAGAATGACAAGCATCTGCCACGCAACTCATGTTATATAGTTGCACGCCTCATAGAGGTGGGATTCGTTTAATTCATGACCCACGCAGATCAGTATAGTTCTTGAGGAACCAAGAGTAAGTTTGCCGGAGCCCATTTTCAAGTTCAATTTGAGGCTGCCACCCCATTCCGCGTATACGCGATACGTCCATCAATTTACGGGGCGTGCCATCGGGCTTCGTAGCGTCAAATTGTAACTTTCCTTCATACCCGATTACACCTACAAGCGATTCTGCAAGCTCTCGTATTGTACAGTCTCTTCCTGTACCAACGTTGATATGAGAAAGATCCGGACGCGTATTAGAAGTGTAAGTTTCGTCATCTAATTCCATCACAAATACGCTAGCGCGTGCCATATCATCGACGTGAAGAAATTCGCGCATTGCACGTCCTGTCCCCCAAACGGTTACCGTAGGAACATTGTTAACCTTCGCTTCGTGCAAACGGCGCATTAGAGCCGGCAAAACGTGTGCATTCTCAAGATGAAAGTTATCGTTCGGTCCATAAAGGTTGGTAGGCATGACGCTGCGGTAGCGCCGTCCATACTGACGGTTGTAGCTCTCGCACATCTTGATCCCAGCAATTTTAGCGATCGCGTAGGGTTCATTGGTCGGCTCGAGAAGCCCGGTCAGCAGCGCATCTTCCCGCATAGGTTGGTGAGCTAGTTTCGGATAAATGCAAGAAGATCCGAGAAACAGCAGGCGGTCAATATCCGCCACGTGGGTAGCATGGATAAGATTTGATTGAATTAGCAAATTTTCATGAATGAATTCAGCCGGATAGATATTGTTGGCGTGAATTCCCCCGACCTTTGCAGCAGCAAGATACACCATATCGATCTGGTGATCCATAAAAAATTGCTGCACAGCAGCCTGATTAAGCAAGTTAAGTGACTGCCGATCTGCAGTAAGAATGTTCTTATAACCCTGGCTTTGTAAATGACGCAGGATTGCAGACCCTACCATTCCTTTGTGGCCTGCAACGAATATCTTCTTTGATTCCGTCCGTTCCATTTCGGCCAAACCCTGAATTTAGGAATAGGTTTACATAAATATTTCGATTCTGCGTGTCAACCGAGGGGACCGAAGTCTTATGCCTTGTATTATTCCTGTGGTTATATGATGAGAGTTATCGCAGGTTGATTTGTAAAAATACTTGATTTACTACGATTGCCGCACAGCAACTCGACATCGGGATCTGGAAAGCCCAGACAGGTAGTTCTTTATCAATAGAATTTAAAGTCACACTACCCCGGGAAACGCGCCAACTGCGGTTTTCTACAATTAGTATACAATTAATACTTGATAATATGCTGAAGCTGCCAAGGCACGCCGCATACTAATTGAACACCCGAAATCCGTAAATTTACTCGCAACGGATCAACTACTTGAATATTATACGGATTTTTCTGTCATATAAATATCAAATTGGTAACAATATTATTATATACTTAGTAAAAACACATGTTGTCTCCCTCCAATGCCGCTACTTTAATTGTAAATCCAAGATACGAGCGATTCGAATACGTTTTATTCATTTTTCTAAATGATTTATTGGCCATTTGCACCCTGCTAGGGAAAAGGATGGGTCATTGGGCTCCCGCCGTGTCCGACGCAGCGGGTGTGACGGTTACCGGAGTGGGACTTACGGTTCTCCGATCTAGCCCAGGCGGATCAGGGAGATGAGCGATGGACCACTATGTCGGCCTCGATGTCTCGGTGCGCAGCACGAGCATCTGCATCCTGAGCGCGTCCGGTCAGGTCGTGCGCGAGGGCAAGGTGGAGAGCGAGCCGGAAGCCATCGTGGCGTTTCTGGGCGGTCGCGGTCTGACCTACGGGCGGGTCGGGATCCAGGCCGGTCCGCTCTGCCAGTGGCTCTATGCCGGCTTGGCGAAGGCGGGCCTGCCGGTGGTGTGCATCGAGACGCGTCACGCCAAGGCGGTGCTGAGCGCCCAGGTGAACAAGACCGACCGCAACGACGCGCGCGGCATCGCCCAGATGATGCGGGTCGGCCTCTACAAGCCGGTTCACGTGAAGACCCTGGCCAGCCAGGAGATCCGTGCCCTGCTCGGCGGGCGCCGGACCTTGCAGGCCAAGCTCATGGACATCGAGAACAGCATCCGGGGGCTGCTGCGCAACTTCGGCCTGAAGGTCGGGACCGTGACCCGCGCCCGCTACGAGGAACGCATCCGCGAACTGACGGACGGCCGAGCCGGGTTGATCGCCGTGATCGAGCCGATGCTGACCGTGCGCCGCGTGGTGCGCGAGCAATACGTGCTCCTGCATAAGCGGATGCTGGCGCTGGCTCGCGCGGACGAGCCCTGCCGCCTGCTGATGAGTGCGCCCGGTGTCGGCCCGTTCGTCGCGTTGACCTATCGCGCGGCGGTCGACGAGCCGGCCCGCTTCCGCCAGTTCCGCGCGGTCGGCGCGCACTTCGGACTGGCGCCGCGAACCCACCAGTCGGGCGAGTTGGACCGGCGCGGGCCCATCACCAAGAACGGCGACGAGACCCTACGCGCCGCGCTGTTCGAGGCAGCCCTGGTGCTGCTGCGGCCGGGCTCGAAGCCTTCGCCGCTGAAGGCATGGGGCCTGAAGCTCGCCAAGCGTCGCGGGACGGCCAAGGCCATGGTCGCGGTGGCACGGCGGCTGGCGGTGATCCTCCACCGGATGTGGGTCGATGGAACGCCATTCCGCATCGAGGCGGCGATGGCGTAATCGACCTGTCGTAGAAATCCGCCGCGAGGCGGAGCGGTGTCCCTCCAGGGACCGAAGGTCGGTGAGATCGCGGGCGGGTTGAAGGGCCTTCGGGCGACTTCGCGAAAAAGCTTGATCCACCTCCTGTCGGACCCAACCATGAAGCGGCCGGCGTGCCGACTTCGGAGAGAAGCCAGAGACCTGGTGGGACAGTCGAGCTAAGATCGCCCTGAAGGACAGGAGGTCTCCTTGACCCATCCGCTCTACCGAATCTTGCGGCTCCTCGAAGAGCAGGGGCTATGGTTCCGGGTGGACCGGCACCGCGACGACACTGTGATGATCACCGTCACTGTAGTCGGCGAGCGCCTGGAGATCGATGTCTTCGAGGATGGTCACGTCGAGTTCTCGCGCTTCAAAGGCACGGAAGACCTTGAATCCGACGAAGACGCACTGAACGAATTGATCCGCCAATACGGACGAGAGCAGGTTGGCGATAATCCCTCTTGACCTGAAACACCCAATTGAGAAACCCGCCTTGTCATCTCGCTTATTCAAACGAAAGAAGAGCGCAAATCTCCCGGCGAACCTACCTTCTTGCAAGTCTGAGTGCAGGTTCGGCACCGGAGTTTGACCTACTATGCTATAGCCGAGTTTCATTGAGATTGATTGCTTGCGGGATAATTGCCGCTCGGATTGATTGTCTGCCTTCCTCAATCTCTCCGTCGTTGGTACCCTCGAAAATGGCGAGACAGCCCCCCTCCACGAGCCCGGAGTTGTAGGGTTACAGCGACGATGCTTTTGAGGATTGCGCCGGTCGGGCGGACGGTGTCAACGTCGAGGGCGATGGCGATGGCGGCCCCACCCTCAGCGATTCAGATGGCGTGTTAGCTGCTGACCACCTTCCGTGGGATGTGCGTCGGACTCAGTGACCGAACCGGTATATCAGAGAGGGCTGATTGAATGGTAGCGACATGACCGCTTCTATAGATTGCCGAAAATCCAGATCCTGGATAGTAACAGGCGCGTGCGACTGATAATCCGAGAAATGATAAATCCGAACGCAATTGTAGTTTTGCTACTAAAGCCAGATCCCGCTTTGCGCTTCCTTCAGAGAACTAAAAATCTCCTGCCTCAATCCGCCCGTTTCACTGTTTTGACGATCCAGCTACGTAGGGTCTTCGAGATCGTTTCAGGGCCGTTGTCGCACCGAGATCTGCGCCGGGATGCTGTGCTCGTGCAGAACGCTCGCCAACGCCTAATCCGGCGGAGGCTGTTGATCCGTCAACTCATACCAACTCTCCTGAACTAGCACCCATGTGCCCCGTGGGGCACATGGGTGCTAGATGTTTAGTCCCAGCATTTGGTGAAGCGGGTTCGACCTGAAGCGGCTGGGCTCGGCGGACCATGCTTTGCAGATGTCCTCGTAGGGCGTGAGACAGCGCAGGGTCTTCAGGCGGCGGCCAAAGTTGTGGGCACTGACGAAGTCGGCCAGGTGAGCGCGGAGCTGCTCGTGGCTGTCGTAGTGATAGCGTTTGACCGTGGCGTCCTTGATCGTGCGGTTCATTCGCTCGACCTGACCGTTGGTCCAGGGGTAGCGCGGCTTGGTCAGGCGATGGTCGATATCGTTGCGGGCACAGGCGGATTCGAAGCTGTGAGCTCGGAAGGTCTCGCCAGATGCAATCGCCGCCTTGATGATGGAGGCGGCCGAGGCAACGTTGCCGGGTGTCGTGAAGTGGGTGCCATTGTCGGTGAGTACCGTGTGCACCTTGTAGGGCACGGCCTCGATGAGATGGCGGAGGAAGTCACCCGCAACCCGCCGTGTCGCCTTCTGATGGAGCTCGACGAAGGCGAACTTGCTCGTGCGGTCGATGGCGACGAGCAGGTAGGGCCGTCCTTCGGCCGTGTGGACCTCAGCCAGATCGGTGTGGAAGTAGCCCAGTGGATAGGCCTTGAAGCGGGACCGCTTGGGCTTGTCGCCGTCGACCTCCGGCAATTGGCTGATGCCGTGTCGCTGGAGGCAGCGATGCAGCGACGAGCAAGTCAGGTGCGGGATCGTGGCCTGGAGCGCGTAGTGGCAGTCGTCCAGTGGTAGGAGCGTGTGATGACGAAAGGCGACTACCATCGCCTCGTCCTCAGGTGACAGCACCGTCGAGCGAGCATCCTTCGGCCCAGTGCGCTGGTCGGCGACCGAGGTCCGCTTCTTCCACTTGGCGACCGTCTTTTGGTTGATCTCGTAGCGCTTCGAGAGTTCCCTCAGGCTCGCTTGATCCTCCCCCGATTTCACGGACACGGGTTCAGCTCGCGTTCTGCTCGGCCTGCTCGGGCGTGATGTAGCCGAGAGCCGAGTGAATGCGCTGTCGATTGATGTCGCCCTCGATGTAGGCGAACAAGTCGCGTCGGGCCTCGTCCCGGGTCGCCCATCGTCGTTGGTGGACGAGGTCGACCTTGAGGGTGTGGAAGAAGCTTTCCATCGGCGCGTTATCGTAGCAGCAGCGGGTCCGGCTCCGCGATCACCGCTACTGGCTCCCACTCCTCACGCTGTTGCCGAGGCTGCCGCTAAGATAGCCCGCCAGATTGTCATAGATGCCCGCCAGCGGCCAACAGCCGTTTCTGCGCTCACGGGGATGGCCCAACGCAAGCTACGCCTGTCCGCGAGCCTCTAAGGCAATCTGCGCTTTACCAGGTTTACACCCGCTGCATGTGCCCCCGGCCCACCCGAGTCTCGATTCCACTCCTCGCTCGGCACCTACCGCGCATCAACCGACACGGACCAGCCCCACCGCAAGCATCACCCAAATAATAAATCAATTTTGACTGATCTAATACTTGAATAAGGTGCAGTTATGATTTTGCCACTTCCCTGCTAATCTTCGTCTTGCAATACGGTGCAAACACGATACTCAATATGGACCTGGAACGACATGCACTCTCGACAGATCACAATGCCTGAATTCGCCGACATCCACGACCGGATGGCGGTGACGGATCACAAGATCGTTGACGGGTTCACGGTGACGGCAGGGGCGTGCCGGGGCCTAGGGCGGGTGATCGCGATCCAGATGGATCAAGGTGTAACCTTATTGTCAGAGTTGCCGTACGATATGCCCGCGGCGATCTCATCGATAAACTGGAACTAAGATTCGCAGGCGCATCACCAAGATTGGGTTTAGCGCCTGCAGTGACATTTTAACTAAATTATTCAGTTAACATCGCTTAAATGGAACAAAATGATAATACTCGAAACGTTTCGATCCAATAAACTAATTACTGAATTCAATACTACTATCAGTCTAAATAGGAGATGGTGGACGGCCTATGATTTTGCCCGAATATGTTATAAGATAATTTGTTATTGAAAAATATATAACTAGTAACAAAAACATGACCATTAAGAAGAAGAATGTGTGGTTCCTTTGAAATACATTTTTTTGTTTCATAGGCACTGCGTGCCGTGCATTTGAATGGTTTAAAAGAAAAATGAAGGATGCCGCCCCTCCTAAAATAGTAAGAATGGCAAGCGCAAACATAAGAAAAAGAGACTTTAGGGTATACTCAGTGTATTTGTTAATGTTGAAATTAGGCCAAAGGTTTGCAGTTACATTGATTGAACGCTGCAATCCCGCTTGTAAGACTGATAATTTGAAGGCCATGTCTGGGTCAAAAAGCTTCCACCGCACCTGTGCTTCTTTTTGATTAATCTTTGAAAGCACAAAATTGTTGCCGATCGAGATTTTAACTTGTATCAGCTTAATGTCGACAATATCAGAGTTAGACCCAGTATAAATTTTGAGAGGAGACCTAACTTCCGACTCTGGTAGTGGCACGTCGCCTGTATTCCGGAACGTCAAAACAGTCTCATAAACGTTGCTGTTAGCACCTTCATAGGTAATACAAATCCTCACTGATCAGAACGCATGGGCCCATCGGCGCAGTCCGATGGACATGAGGCGCCAGGGTTGGGCGATGATCTTGTTCCAGGCATCGCAGCAGTGATCGAGGATGTCGTCGTAGGATTGGAAGATCCGGTTTCCGAGCCAGTTGTCCCGCATGAACTGCCAGAGGTTCTCGACCGGGTTGAGTTCGGGTGAGCGCGCCGGCAGGGGCAAGAGGGTGATGTTGTCGGGAACCGGCAGCTTCCTGGTGGTGTGCCAGCCGGCTTGATCGAGCAGGAGGACGTCGTGGGCGCCAGGAGCCACGGTCGCCGAAATCTCTTCGAGATGATGGGCCATCGCTGACGTGGTGCAGCGGGGCATGACCAAGCCTGCCCCGACGCCCCGGGCCGGGCAGATCGCTCCGAAGATGTAGGCCGAAGCCGTGCGCTGGTCCTTGGGGGCCGAGGGTCGCGTTCCGCCCTTGGCCCAGCGTCGGGTCAGGGTGTTCTTCTGGCCGACACGGGCCTCGTCACAGAACCAGACTTCTACCGGCTTGCCGCCGACAGCCTGCGCGATGTCCGCCAGACGGTCGGGGAAGTCTTTTTAAAAACAGCCGCGGCGCCCGGATCCTGGGCGTGATGGCGCGGGCGGGCCGAGAGCTTGCGGTAGCCCATGGCCCGCAAGACCCGGCTCAAGGTCTGCTCGGAGACCGACACGCCGTGATCCTCGGACAGGATTTGGGCCAGATCGCACAACCGCCACCGCACCACACCGTGTACGGCCGGCGTCGGTCCCTGTTCGACCAGCGCCTTGAGGACATCGCGCTGGTCGGCGTTCAGGCGCGGACGGGCCCCGGGGGCCTTGCCATCGATCAGCCCGTCCGGTTCATCGGCGTTGAAGGCCACGACCCAGTCGCGCACCGTTTGCAGCCCGACCCCGCCGATCTCGGCCGCCTCCGAGCGCAGACCACCCGCGGCGATCACCGACAGCGCCAACAGGCGGCGGGTCTGCGCCGGATCACGCGACCCCTTGGCCAGACCGCGCAAGGCTTGCGCATCGAAGTCCGATCGCAGCGGCACCGGAGCAGCCATCGCATCCTCCTCAGGCTCCAAACCCAGGAATGAATCACGACCGAGATGCCGACGCTACCCCGCGTGAGTCCTGCTCAGCGAGGCTTGCTATAACACCCTTGTAATCCGAGCGAACAGAAAATTGGTAAGATCCGCTAAAAAGAGTTGTTTCAAAGTTTTTACAACTAATTTCTTTGTTATCTTTTGATCCAAGCAGACCAATGAATTCTTTTAATGTGACCAATGCTCCAATAACTGAGAATAAGGCTGCAACAATTCTCCATACGTTTTTCAACACGCGAATACCTCGGCCTAATTTTACAACCGCTGGAAAAACACGAAGAAAATTTTATACGATATCATGCGGCGATGTCGGCAGTTAATTGCTCTGCCATCACCAGGAAATTCTCTGCCCAAGTAGATTCCAGCATCCGTCCGTGGCACCCAACGGACTGTTACGTCTGGCGTCATCACGTGGTTGCGCCAGCAAGGCTAAGCAGTTGCAACCAAACAACTTTGAAGAATTGGCTGGGGCGCCAGGATTCGAACCTGGGAATGGCGGTACCAAAAACCGCTGCCTTACCACTTGGCGACGCCCCATCGCGCTCGGCGGAGAGGTGTCTAGACGCAGTATCGGGTGCTGGCAACAGGGGGAGGGGACGCTTATGGCTCTCGCGGGTTCAGCGGGAGGCGTTGGGACATGAGCGGGCGGATCGCGGTGGTGACGGGGGCAGGGTCGGGGATCGGACGGAGCGTGGCCCTGGCGCTGGCCGTGGCCGGCTATGATCTTGCCCTGGCCGGGCGGCGCTTGGCCCCTCTGGAGGCAGTGGCCGGACTGGCGCGGGCGGCCGGTGCCGCCGCCGAGGCCGTGGAGACGGACGTGGCGGACGCAGATTCCGTGGCGCGACTGTTCGCTCGTGTCGCCGAGCGGTTCGGGCGGCTCGACCTCCTGTTCAACAATGCCGGGGTTTTCACGCCAGGGGCGGCGATCGATGCGGTCGCCCTCGACGATTGGCAGCGTTCGGTCGACGTGAACCTCACCGGTGCCTTCCTGTGCACGCAAGGGGCCTTCCGGATGATGAAGGCGCAGGATCCTCGGGGCGGGCGCATCATCAACAACGGCTCCATCGCCGCGCAGGCGCCGCGGCCGCATTCGGCGCCCTACGCGGCCACCAAGCATGCGATCACCGGCCTGACCAAGGCGACGGCCCTGGACGGACGCCCCTACGACATCGCCTGCGGGCAGATCGACGTCGGCAATGCCGAGACGGAGATGACCGCAGGGATCGCGAAGGGCGCCCGGCAGGCGGATGGCAGCATTCGCGCCGAGCCCGTGATGGATGTGCGGCATGTCGCCGACGCCGTGGTCTACATGGCGGGCCTGCCGCTCTCGGCCAACGTCCCGTTCCTCACCGTGATGGCCACCGCCATGCCCTATCTCGGACGCGGCTAAATTTTGCGCATCGCGCGCGAAACGCCTACAGAACACCCCTTCGTCGCTTATCCGTCGCGAATGCAGTGCCGCCCAGGGCGGACCCGGAAATTTTTGCCCGCCATGCAGATGCCGTCTGAGATCAAGCCGCCGGAGGCGAAGGCCGACCCCGTCGCCCGCCGCCGCACCTTCGCGATCATCTCGCACCCGGATGCCGGCAAGACCACGCTCACCGAGAAGCTGCTGCTGTTCGGCGGCGCGATCCAGCTCGCCGGCGAGGTCAAGGCCAAGCGCAACCGGGTTTCGACCCGCTCGGACTGGATGGGCATCGAGAAGGAGCGCGGCATCTCCGTCGTCACCTCGGTGATGACCTTCGAATACGGCGACTGCGTCTTCAACCTCCTCGACACCCCCGGCCACGAGGACTTCTCCGAGGACACCTACCGCACCCTGACGGCGGTCGATTCGGCCGTGATGGTGATCGATGCTGCCAAGGGCATCGAGGCGCGCACCCGCAAGCTGTTCGAAGTCTGCCGCCTGCGCGACATCCCCATCGTCACCTTCATCAACAAACTCGACCGCGAGGCGCGCGACCCCTTCGAGCTCCTCGACGAGATCGAGAAGGTGCTCGCCCTCGACGTGGCGCCGGTGACCTGGCCGATCGGTCGCGGGCGAAGCTTCGCCGGCACCTACGACCTCGGCAACGGCCGGGTGCGCCGCCTCGACGCGGCGGACGATGCCGGGACTGTGGCGGTGACGGGCGTCGACGATCCGCTCTTCGACCAGCTGCTGACCGAGGACGGTGAGGCCGCGACCTGGCGGGAGGAGGCGGAGCTCGCCGAGACCGGGCTGAAGCGCTTCGACCTCGCGGCGTTCCGCGAGGGCCACCTGACGCCGGTGTTCTTCGGCTCGGCCCTGCGCAATTTCGGGGTGCGCGACCTGATCGACGGGCTTGCCCGCTTCGCACCGCCACCGCGCGGCCAGGATGCCGACAAGCGCCTCGTAGAGCCGACCGAACCGAAGATGACGGGCTTCGTGTTCAAGATCCAGGCGAACATGGATCCGAACCACCGCGATCGCATCGCCTTCATGCGGGTCTGCTCGGGGCGCCTGAACCGGGGCATGAAGGCCAAGCTGGTGCGCACCGGCAAGCCGATGTCGCTCTCAGCCCCGCAGTTCTTCTTCGCCCAGGACCGGGCCATCGCCGACGAAGCCTTCGCGGGTGACGTCGTCGGCATCCCGAACCACGGCACCCTTCGCATCGGCGACACCCTGACGGAGGGCGAGGAGATCGTGTTCCGCGGAGTGCCGAGCTTTGCACCCGAGATCCTGCGCCGGATCAAGCTCACCGACGCCATGAAGGCCAAGAAGCTGAAGGAGGCGCTGCAGCAGATGGGCGAGGAAGGCGTCGTGCAGGTCTTCCGCCCGCATGACGGCTCCCAGGCTATCGTCGGCGTCGTGGGCGCCCTGCAGCTCGACGTGCTGAAGGAGCGTCTCCAGGCGGAGTACGGCTTGCCGATCGACTACGAGCCGACCCGGTTCTCGATCTGCCGCTGGATCACCGCCGAGAAGGAGCCCGAACTCGACAAGTTCATCGGCAGCCACGGCTCCGCCATGGCGAGCGACCTCGATGGGGCCCCGGTCTTCATGGCCACGACGGCCTTCTCCCTGCGCTACGAGGAGGAGCGCGCCCCGGAGGTCCGCTTCAGCGACATCAAGGACTATCAGAAGCGCGCGGCCTGACACAGGCCGCCCAGCGCCAAGCTTTCGCGCCGCGGCAGACAGTATCTGAAAATCTTCGCTCACATATCCGCGCGGCTGAAGACAAGACCGCCGAAAGGGATTAGCGTCGAGGGTAGTCGCTCTCGGCGCAAGCACGCACGGGCATGCGCGGCGGGATTGGGTCCGGAAGGGCTTTTGTCTTGCCGAGACGGGCTCGGACGCCGACGTCGTGGGCATCCTCCCTGCGTGAGGGCTTGAGCCATGACAACCCTTCCGGTTCACGATCTCGGCCACAGCATGGCCCGCCCGGTGGTGAATGCCATCGACGGGCACGACCTCTCGATGGCGCTGCGCCGCGGCGTCGACGATTTCCTGGCGATGCCGACCCACGCCCTCTTCATCGGGCTGATCTATCCCCTCGTCGGCATCGTGCTGGCCACCGCCGCCTTCGGCACCGAGGTCCTGCCCCTGGTCTTTCCCCTGGCGGCGGGTTTCGCCCTGATCGGCCCCTTCGCGGCGATCGGCCTCTACGAACTGAGCCGCCGCCGCGAGAAGGGCCTGTCCACCGACTGGGCCTACGCCTTCGCCAACCTGACACGTCCGGCTGCGGGCGCCCTCGCCGGGCTCGGACTGCTGCTGGCGGTGGTCTTCGCCTGCTGGCTGGTGGCGGCGCAGGGGATCTACTGGGCGCTCTACGGAACGAGCGTACCGGATTCGATCTTTGCCTTCGCTCAGGACGTGCTTACCACCCCGCGGGGCTGGGCCCTGATCGTCATCGGCAATCTCGTGGGTTTCGCCTTCTCCCTCGTGGTCCTCGCGCTCAGCGTGGTCTCGGTGCCGATGCTCGTGGACCGGGACGTGGACATGCTAACCGCGATCGAAACTTCGCTCGCCGCCTTCCGGCGCAATCCGCGGACCCTGACGGCCTGGGGCTTCATCGTGGCCGGCTTGCTCATCCTCGGGTCGCTGCCGCTCTTCGTCGGCCTCGCGGTGGTGATGCCGATTCTCGGTCATGCGACCTGGCACCTCTACAGGCGGGTCATCCCCGCCTGAGACCGACGGTCGGCCTCAGAACTTTCCCAACATCGGGAAGTCGATGCTCAGGGCCGATTCGGTGGCCAGCGGCGCCTCGCGCCGGCGCGGCTTGCGATTGATGACCTGCTTCAGCTTGGCCTTCAGCACCGACATGTCGAAGGGCTTGAGGATGAAGGCATCGGCGCCCGCCTGGTGGGCGAGGTTGATGTCCTCGAAGTCGAACGAGGCTTCCGTCAGCAGGAACGGCGTGTTCATCAGGGCGTCGTCCGCCCGGATCTCCCGCAGGAACGAGAGGCCGTCCATCGGCTCCATGTCGAGATCGGAGATCACGAGCGCGTAGCGGCGCTCCCGCATGCGCTCGAGGGCCGTGACCGCATCGGTCACGCCCTCGACATCGGGAAAGCCAAGCCGATTCATCAGAAGGATGACCAGCTTGAGCAACTTCTCCTGGTCATCGACGATGAGGATCGCGGGCGTATCGCTCATGGAATTTCACGGGTTTGAGGACGGGGCGACGACGGCGCGCCACGCAACCGCAGCATCAGACGAAAAGGTGGTCGATACCCTGCTTCGTCATCGACTCCGCCTGAAGAGTCGCCGCGAGGGCATGGATCGCGATGCCCTTCGGCGTTCCGCGCTGGAACATCGGGAGCAGGTTGGCCTTCTGGAAGATCGCGTCGTTGACCGGACTCCGGATGCCCGTGGTGAAGGAGTTCACGAACTCACGTTTCAGGATCTCGCGCCATTCCACGATCTGCACGTCACGATGCCGCGAATCGTTGCTGATCCGGGCAAAGGTCTCGCTCACCGAAGCCCGTTCGCCCTCGATGACCTGCGCAGCGAAGTTCTGCTCAATGAGCAGGAAGCTGGTGATCACCGAGAATTCGTTCTTCTTCTGCGCCTGCCGCGTGATCTCGCCGATCTGCCGGGTGCGCGTCGCCGCGTCCGCCGCGAGGTTGAGTCGCGAGAAGTAGATCAGATGGACGAGGGTCGACCGTTTGGCTCTCATGATTTCGATCCACCACCTTGTTCCGGCGACCTTAGACGAGATGACGATAACGGCACGTAAACGACCTCGCCTGCGACCGTTGACCCGGCAAAAGCTGCCGATGGGACGAAGCAAAGTACGATTCCTGCCGGGTACCGGTCACGGATATCGACGAATAATCAACGACTTGCCCATGGCATGCCGATTGCTCGATGAGGCTGAAGCCGTGCGGGAACGCGCCGGCACTGCCACCGTGACGCAAGGTTTTCGGCCATGGATGTCTTCACCGCAATGCAGACGGCCGTTTCCGGCCTCAAGGCGCAGGCGTTCTCGCTCGACAACATCTCGGGCAACATCGCGAATTCCCAGACGACCGGATTCAAGCGGGTCGATACGAGCTTCGTCGATCTAGTCGCCGAGCAGCAGACGCCGAGCCGGCAGGTCGCCGGATCGGTCGCGGCGAATTCTCGCCAGACCACGACGGTGCAGGGCAACCTGAACGCCACCGACATCGGCACGAACATGGCGTTGAACGGGGAGGGCTTCTTCGCCGTGGCCACCAAGTCCGGCGACGCCAACGGCCAGTCAAACTTCGCGACCGGCGATTCCTATACGCGACGCGGCGACTTCGCTCTGGACAAGGACGGGTACCTCGTCAACGGCGGGGGCGCCTATCTCAAGGGCAGCAGCCTAGACCCGCTGACCGGACAAGCGACCGGAGAAGGACCGATTAAGGTCTCGAATTCGATCATACCGGCGCACGCCACCACAACGATCACCTACTCGGCCAACCTGCCCAAGACGCCAGCGACATCCGCCGCGGACGCCAACAAGCCGAACTCGGAACTCATCGGCGATTCCGCGTGGAGAGCGAGTTCGACGGGCGCGCAGGTCAAAATCTCCGATCCGGCAGACATACAGAAATTCGTTGCAACCAGCATCGCTGGGCCGGCACTCACCGCCTACACGCCGAGCGGTGGACCAGTCGGCATCCAGATGCGGTGGGCGAAAGTTCAGAACGGCGCAACGGCCAACGGGGCGACCCCGGCGACCAACGATGTCTGGAATCTGTACTATGCCGACAAGAGCACCGTGTCGGATTCCGGAACGTCCTGGGTCAATGCCGGTACGGATTTCCAGTTCAACAGCAGCGGTCAGCTGATTTCGCCAGCCTCCAACGCGGTGACCATTCCTGCTCTCACGGTCGGCGACGTTAATCTGGGCAACATTCAGCTCAATTACGGCAGCGGCGGCCTGACGGCCTACACCTCGGCCGGCGGCACCGTGACGACAAATACCCAGACTCAGGACGGCTACACCTCGGGGACACTCACCGGCCTCAGCATCACCACCGACGGCAAGGTCTCCGGTACCTACAGCAACGGCAACACCATCGCGCTGGCGAACATCAAGGTGGTGCAGTTCACCAACTCGGACGGCCTGAAGGCGAATTCGAACGGCACCTATCAGCAGACCCTCGAGTCCGGCACGGCCCTCGTCGGACTGAACGGAACCACCGTCGTCGGCAGCAACGTGGAGCAGTCGAATACCGACATTGCGGGCGAATTTTCTAAGATGATCGTAACCCAACAGGCATATTCCGCCAATACGAAGGTTATCTCGACCGCCCAGGACATGATGTCCGCGTTGATCAACATCATCCGCTGAGGACGCCTGACACCGGACGCGATCCGACACCGAGGGGAGGGGCTTTGTGAGCTTCAACGCCATCAACACCGCCTCCGCCGGGCTGAAGGCGACCCAGGCCGCGATCGGGGTCGTCTCGCAGAACATCGCCAATGTCGGCACGGTCGGGTACACGAAGCGCACCCTCGACACCGTCTCGACGGGCGTTGGCAATTCCGGCGTCTCGGTCGGCACGATCGGCCGGGCCCTCGATGCGGCCTCCCTCCGGCAACTGCGCATGGAGACCTCGGGTGCCGCCTATACCGGCTCCCTCTCCGCGGTTCGGACGCAGCTCGATCAGCTCTACGGGACCCCCGGCGCGTCCACGGCCCTGGACGGCGTGATGAACGACTTCGCCCAGTCGCTGCAAGCCCTCGCCAGCGATCCGACCTCCGCACCGGCCCGTGCCACGGTCGTCACAAAGGCCGCGAACCTCGCCTCCACCATCGGCACGATCGCGCAGGGCGTCCAGGACCTGCGCTCGGCGACCGAGAGCCAGCTCGGCAGCGACACGGCGAAGGCGAGTGCGTACCTCGCCTCCATCGCCAAGCTGAACACGCAGATCACGGGCACCACCGACGAGGGGGCCCGCGCCAGCCTGCTCGACCAGCGCGACCAGGCCGTGACCGGCCTGTCCGCCTTCCTGGACATCCAGACCGTCGACCAGCGGGACGGCACCCTGACGGTCATCACCACGTCGGGCATGACCCTCGTCGATCGTGGCGCCGCGGCGATTCTCAGCTTCGACGGACGCGGCACGCTCTCGCCCGACTCGGAATACACGGACAACGCGGCGACCCGGGGGGTCGGAACGATCACCGCGACGACGCCCGGCGGCTCCAAGATCGACCTGATCGCCACCCAGGCGATTCGCTCCGGCTCGCTCGCCGCCGGGATCGAGCTGCGCGACTCGGTCCTGCCGCAGGCGCAGCGCCAGCTCGACGAACTGGCGGCTGGGCTCTCGCGCTCCCTGTCGGATCGCAGCGCCATGGGCACGCCGGTCACGACCGGTACTTCCAGCGGGTTCGACATCGACCTCGACGGCCTGAAGGCTGGCAACGCGGTGACCGTAAGTGTGCGCGATGCCGCCGGCACACAGCGCAACCTCGTCCTCCTCCCCTACACCTCGGACCCGGCGCCGAAGATCGATCCCCAGGACATCAACGATCCGACGGCATCGATCATTCCGATCAAGCTGACGGGGACCAATGCCGGGCTGCGCGATGCGATTCAGACCGCCCTCGGGGCGAGCTTCAGCGTCACCAGCCAGCCGAGCGCCGACACCGGCGGCCTGCGCATCCGCTCGGATCCATCGAGTGGGGCGCCGACGCTCCTCGGCGTCAGCGCCAGCGTCACGCAGCTGAAGGACCCGGACGATTTCCAGAGCGGCGCCGCTCAGATTCCGCTCTTCGTCGACGGAAACAAGAAGGGCACGCTGTACACCGGCTCCTTCGACGGCGGTTCGCAGCTGACGGGTTTCGCGCAGCGGATCAGCGTGAACCAGGCGGTGGTCAGCAACACCGCCAACCTCGTGACCCTCTCGCCCAAGACCCTGGCGTCGGATGCGTCGCGGCCCCAGTACCTCTACCAGGCCCTCACCGGTGCGAGCCGAACCTTCGCGGCGGCCAGCGGAATCGGCGGCGTCGCGGCGCCCTACACCGCGAGCGTCCAGGATTTCGCCCAGCGGATCATCGACGCCCAAGGGGCGGGAGCGGCCTCCGCCCAGGACCTCGACGAAGGGCAGGGCATCGCGCTGGCGACCGCCCAGTCCCGCGTCGCCTCCGTCTCCGGCGTGAGCATCGACGAGGAGATGTCGAAGCTCGTGCAACTCCAGACCGCCTACAGCGCCAATGCGCGGGTGCTCACCGCCGCCCGCGACCTCCTCGACACCCTCCTGCGGATCTGAGGCCGAGCCCCCATGTGCCGAGCCCGACCGAGACCCCGCCCACTTCCGAGGCACCGATGAGCATCGCTCCGTTCAATGCCAGCACCTATCTGGGCGACCGCAACACGGCCAACCTCGTCGGCCTGAAGAGTCGCCTCGATACGCTGACGAACCAGCTCTCAAGCGGCAAGGTCGGCACGACCTATGGCAGCCTCGGCACGGGGCGGACGACCAGCCTGAGCGCGCACGCGGCCCTCAGCGCCCTCGACGGCTACGACGCGGTGATCACGAACGCGACGACCCGCGTCACCCTCGCCAACGCGAGCGTGACGCAGATCAACACCCTCGGCGACGGGATGCGGCGCTCGCTGACCGCGAGCAACAGCTCGACGATCGCCAACACGCCTCAGGTCGCGCGCAACAGCCTCGATGCGGCGGTCGATGCCCTGAACGTCGATCTCGCAGGACAATACATCTTCGGCGGTCGCGCCACCGATGCGCCGCCGGTCGCCTCCACCGACACGATCCTGAACGGCGACGTCGCCAAGGGCCTCGCCGGCCTGAAGACCCTGATATCGGAGCAGAAGACCGCGGACCTCGGTCTGCCGACCGGATCTGGCCGGGTCAGTAGTTCCGTGACCGGGACGCCGGCCAACACCGTGACGATCAGCGAGGACGGGACCGGGGCCGCCGGAACCGAGACGCGGGCCAATTTCGGTTTTCGGCTCCTCTCGGCAACGAGTTCCAACACGACGGCGATCGCCGCCAGCGCTACCACCACCGCGACGGCTCCGCCGGTGACGTTCACCCTGGCGAAGCCGCCGGCCGAGGGGGATCGCCTTCGGATCGGGATCAATCAGCCGGACGGGACGCAGAGCTTTGTCGATCTCACACCGAAGGCGTCCTCGTCGGCGGGTGCGACAGACACCATGCCGGTCTTCGCCACGGCGGCCGAGGCGCAGACCTACCTCAACACTCGCTTCGCAACCTCGCCGGTCGCGAGCATCCAGGGCCCCACCGATCTCGGTGTGCAAGCTAATTTCGGAACCGGCACGCCGGCGTCGCTGACGCTTGGCGTCAATGGAACACCCGTCGCGGGCGACACCGTGACGGTCAGCGTTGCCATGCGCGACGGCACGACCCAGACCCTGACCCTGACGGCCAGCCCCAACGCCGATCCGACCTCCACCACCGAGTTCTCCCTGGCAGGCGGCCCACAGGCTGTTGCGAACAGTCTCTCGCAGGCCGTCACCAATGCCCTGAAGGGTGCGGCTTCCACCAGCCTCGCGGCGAGCTCGGCGTCCCGAGCGGCACAGAATTTCTTCGCCGGATCGCAATCCGCCGGCCTCGCACCGCGGCGCATCAGCACCGACGGCAACGGCTACGCCGAAGCGGCCAGCACCAAGACCGTGATCTGGTACACGGGCGACGACACCTCGTCGGATCCACGCGCCACGGCCACGGCGCAGATCGGGGCGAACCGGGTCCTGAACATCGGCGTGCAGGCGAACGAAGCTCCGATCCGGAAGGTGCTCGCCGGTCTCGCCATGATCGCGGCCGATGCGGGAACGACGGCCGTCAGCGGGACGCCGGAGGCCCAACGCTTCAGCGCGCTCGCCGACCACGCCGGCACCCTGCTCGTCTCGAACAACACCACGGGGGGCGTTCCGGGCATCGCCAGCGATCTCGGCCTCGCCGCCAGCACCCTCTCGGACACCAAGATGGAAAACCGGACCAACCGCAACGCCCTTCAGGGCTCGCTCGACGGCGTCGAGAACATCTCGGCGGAGGACGTGACGGCGCAGCTCCTGCAGTTGCAGACGCAGCTCCAGGCGAGCTACCAAGTCACCTCGATGCTCTCGAAGCTGAACTTAGTGAACTATCTCAGCTGAGATCGGCGAGTTGGTCCGGCGGCCTTGATGGCTTAACCCAGGGGCCGGAGCGAATGCGGGAGCCCGGTCATGACCCCCAGGATGCCTGCCGTGCTGGCCATGGCGATGCTGATCGTGCCCGGCCTCTCGGTGGGAGCCGGCGCGGCGGAGCGTCTCCGACCACAGGTTCAGGGGGAGAAACGTCTGCCCTGCCCGAAACAGGGTGCGGGCTTCGTCCGCGTGCCGGGCTCACCCACCTGCATCCGCCTCAGCGGCCGCGCCGTCGGTGGCATCGACGTCGGCAGCCACGGCGCCGCGCCGGTCACGGCTGGACAGCTCTCGATCGACACCCGCAGCGAATCCGAGTTCGGGCCGGTGCGTGCCTTCGTCCGCATGGGTCACGGGCGTCCCTGACGCGCCCCGCGGACAGGCGTCCCGCCGCGCGTCCTGTTGTTCAGAGGCTGCGCGACAGCACCAGCGGCTGGCTTCGCGCGACCCCGCTGCGGCCATAGGGGGAGGGGCCCTGGGACGGGCGGCCATAGACGGTGGGCGTGCGGGTGCGCCCGATCTCGTCCGCCAGGGTCTTCACGAGGCCTTCCGACACGGTTCGAGCCGTCGCCAGCACGGCCTGATTGGTCTCCAGGACTTGGGTGAAGCGGGCATGGGCCGCCTTGAGGTTAGCGATCCCCTCCGGCGCGAAGCGCGCGAGGGCGATGGCGTTGGCCTTCGTCGCCTCAAGGCCCTGGAAATAGGCGGCCGCCAGGGCCGACTTGCGCTCGTTCTCGGCGAGGCCCTCCCGCAGGCGGCCGACGCGGATGTGGTCGCTCTCGCGGGCGAGCACGCCCTCGAGCGCTTCAAGGCTCGCGATCACCCCGGCGACCAGGGCCGTCGCCCCGGCCCGGTCCGACACGCGGGGCGCCGGAACGTCAGCTGACCTTTGCACCGGCACCCTCCTGCATTTTCATCATCTCGCGGAACACCTGGTCGGCAATACCGACGCCACCGCTCTTCACGATCTGGCCGGCATATTCCTTGGTGAGCATCGACCGGTAGACGCCACCCCCGGTGCCGTTGTCGCCGAGCGGACCGTCGGTGCCCTCGGATTGCGACAGGCGGTCGAGGGACTGCTCCAGGAACATCGATTCGAAGTCGGTCGAGGCCTTCTTGGCCTTGGCCTCGGCGGCCGACTTCGCGGTACTACCGGCGCTCCCGCCGACCGCGCTCTGAACGGTCTTGGCGATGTCGCCGACGATGGCCTTGCCGACCCCGAGGGCGGCACTGGCGGCGAGGGGCGCGAACAGCATGGGTTCAGGTCTCCGGCTGGAGTTGGGAGAGGGCGGCGAGAGGCATCACATCACCTCGATATCGGCCTGGAGGGCGCCCGCGGCCTTGATCGCCTGCAGGATCGAGATGAGGTCGCGAGGGCCGACGCCCAGGGCGTTGAGGCCGTCGACGAGTTCGCGCAGGGTCACGCCCTCCTTGACCAGGGCGAGCTTGTTGCCGTCGCCCGTGTCGACCTTGACGCCGGTGCGCGGCACCACCGTGGTGGTGCCATTGGAGAGGGGGGCCGGCTGGCTCACCTGCGGCTGCTCGGTGATGGTGACGGTGAGGTTGCCCTGTGCGATCGCCACGGTGGAGACCCGCACGTCGCGGCCCATCACGATGATGCCCGAACGCTCGTCGACGACGACCCGGGCGGTCTGGTCGGGCTCGACCTTCAGCTGCTCGATCTCGGTCACGAGCCGGATCATGTTGCCGGTGTAGCGAGCAGGGATCTGCAGGGTCACCGTGGCGGGATCGGTGGGTTCGGCGGTATCGGCGCCCATGAAGTCGTTGATCGCAGCGGCGATGCGCTTCGAGGTGGTGAAGTCGGGATTGCGCAGGGACAGGCGCAGCGAGCGCATGTCGTTCATCTTGAACGCCATCTCGCGCTCGATCATCGCGCCGTTCGGCACCCGCCCGTTCGTGGGAACGCCGCGGGTGATCTTGGCGGCGTCGCCTTCGGCCGAGAAGCCCGCGATGGCCACCGAGCCCTGCGCCAGGGCGTAGACCTCGCCGTCGGCGCCCAGCAGCGGCGTGACCAGGAGGGTGCCGCCCTGGAGGGACTTGGCGTCGCCGAGGGACGAGACGGTGATGTCGATGCGGTTGCCCTGGGTGGCGAAGGGCGGCAGGCTCGCGGTCACCATCACGGCCGCGAGGTTCTGGGTGCGCATGGTAGCGCCGCGGGTGTTCACGCCGAGGCGCTCCAGCATCGCCTGGAGGGACTGCTTCGTGAACGGGATGTTGTTCAGGGTGTCGCCGGTGCCGTTGAGCCCGACCACGATGCCGTAGCCCACGAGCTGATTCTGGCGCACGCCCTCCACGCTGGCGAGGTCCTTGACCCGCGACAGGGCGAGGGCGGGGACCGCCTGGCCGACCAGCATCGCCCACCCTGCCAGAAGGCAGAGGGCGAAGCGCCGGATTCGGGTGGGGCCGTTCGGAGTGTCGGTCATGGCGCACTTTGCGACGGGAAGGTCCTGTCCAGTCTGCCAGGACCATGCCAACCGAACGCTTGTGCCAAAGCGTTGTATTTGAACGCTATTCTCTGGCGATACCGGCGTCGGCCGGGCAAAGGTCCCGGACGCTTCATGCCGACCCGGCACGTTCTGCCGGGTCATTTACGACCGGTTAACCACGCCTGCCGGATTCTGCCGGCGCCGGGCGGACCATCGCCCCGATCGGTCTCACCTCATGCGCGTCGACACCCGCTTCGTCACTGCCAGCACCGGCCCGAGCGCGGCACCGCGCCGGAGCGAAGGCGCGCCCGCCTTCGCCGTCGCCAGCCCGGCAACGAACGCGGGCGGGCCGGGCACCACCGCCGCGGCATCGCTCGCCGGTCTCGATGCCATCCTCACGCTTCAGAGCAACACCGATACGCCGGAGGAGCGCCGGCGCCGGTCGGCCCAGCGCGGCAACGACCTGCTCGATGGGCTCGACCGGCTGAAGGCCTCCCTGATCATGGGCCGCGTCTCGACGCGCGACCTGCAGGCCATCGCGGCCCGCCTGTCGGAGCGCAGCGGCACCAGCGGCGACCCCCGTCTCGATGGATTGATCGCCGAGATCGAGCTGCGGGCCGCGGTCGAACTCGCCAAGCTGTCCGCCGCCCGCGCCGCCTGAGGCGCGGGGGCCGGAGCCGACCTCAGGCCTTCGTCTTCTTGGCGCGCGGCGTGTCGTCCGATCCGGCGGCGACTTCGCTGCCCTCGGTGTTGATCCGCTCGGCGATCTGGCTCAGCAGGGCGTCGGTCTTCTTCTCCTCCTCGAGGGTCTGTTCCAGGAGCTTGGCGGCATCCTCGTAGCCGAGCTGGCGTGCCCAGGTCTTCAGGGTGCCGTAGCGGGCGATCTCGTAATGCTCGACGGCCTGGGCACAGGCAGCCAGCACCGCATCGGCGGCTGGGCTATCGCCGAAATCCTCGAGATCCTCCTCCATCTCGGAGGTGATGCCCTGCATCGCCTCGCAGGTCTTGGCGCGGGCCGGCTTGCCAATGATCTCGAAGACCTGCTGGAGCCGCTCCACCTGCTCGGCACTCTCCTCTGCGTGAGTCTCGAACGCGCTGCGAAGCTCCGCGTGCTCGGCCGCCTTGGCCGACTTCTTCAGGGCTCGGACGGATTGCTTCTCGGCGTAGTAGACGTCCTTGAGGGTCTCGTAGAACGCGTCGTGCAGGGTTTTGGCCTTGGCTGCCATGGGGCGATCTCCGAAGTCGTGACGGTGGAAAAGGATGCGATCACCAGCGGAGTCAGGGCCGAGAAACCGGAAGGGTCCCGCAAGCGTCGCCATGGGAGAACCACACCCGCCGAGGCCAGTTCCCCTGGGATTTTTCTTCAATTTCTCTCTTTGCCTGCAGTGTCTTAGGATAGAATTGCTTGGTAGCACCGGAAATTATCGTTTCCTTGAGGACACCTTTCTGGCCTTGAGAACGAGAGGAGCCAGCAATAGCTTTGCGCATGCGCCCCTGCGACCCCGACGGGACGGCGTCGCCCGCGTTCTCCGCCGGACCGCCCCGGCCTGTCGGCGGGTGCAGGTCAGCTCCTGATCCCTCGCCACGGAGACCTGCATTTTAACGCAGGACAGATTCTAGGTGACAAAGCGCAGCCGCTGTTGCAACGCACAGCCTCCGGTGGCGTGTTTGCAGCCGTTGCGTGTTTGCCGCAGCGCGCAAAACATCCGAGAGGATTGCGGTATGTGGTAACCACGATGCGTTGTCGTGGCCTGCACCCTGCATTATAGCCACGCAAAACGATCGCCGCGGACCGGCTGCAAGAGGCGCGAATGGCGAAGGTCACGATTGAGGACGGGTACGTACCGAGTGAGAGCGAGCCGTTCATGAATGATCGGCAGCGGGAGTATTTCCGTCGCAAACTGCTCGGCTGGAAGTCCGATATTCTACGTGAGGCCCAAGATACGCTGGTCGCATTACAGACCGAGAACGAAAATCATCCCGATTTGGCGGATCGTGCCTCGTCCGAGACGGACCGGGCCATCGAGTTGCGAGCGCGGGACCGGCAACGCAAGCTCACCGGCAAGATCGACGCCGCCCTGGCGCGGCTAGAGGACGGTTCCTACGGCTATTGCGAGGAGACCGGCGAGCCGATCTCGCTGAAGCGCCTGGATGCCCGCCCCATCGCGACGCTGTCGCTCGAGGCGCAGGAGCGTCACGAGCGACGCGAGCGCGTCTACCGGGACGACTGAGCGGGCTGGTCGCGGGCGGACCGCGATCCAAACCGTTCTCCGAGAGGGACGAACGGGCTCCGACGGGGCTCAGAACGGCAGGAGCACGTCGACCAGCTGCTGACCGTAGCGCGGCTGCTGCACATCGGTGATCTGGCCGCGTCCGCCATAGGCGATCCGGGCCTGGGCGATCTTGCTCGAATCGATGGTGTTGTCGGACTCGATGTCCTCGGGCCGGACCACGCCCGCGACGATGAGTTCGCGGACCTCGAAGTTGATGCGGATCTCCTGCTTGCCCTCCACCACGAGGTTTCCATTGGGCAGGACCTGCGTGACGATGGCCGCGACGCTGGTGGTGACGGTCTCGTTGCGCTGAACCGAACCGGCACCGTCGCTCGATGTGGTCGAAGTGGCGTTGATGAGCTTGTCGGGGCTGATCCCGGCCGCCGTCACTCCCTTGCTGCTCTCCAGGCCGAAGGCGTTGGGCAGGCCGAAACCCTCGGCGTTCGAGCGCGAGCGCTTGGTCTCGTTGTTCAGGTTCGCCTTATCGGTGACATTGACCTTCACGGTGACGAGGTCGCCGATTCGGGCGGCCCGCTGGTCCTTGAAGAAGGCGCGCGAGCCTGTCCGCCACAGGGAGTTCGGAGCGTACGAGACCGGCTGGACCTCCGGCATCGGCAGGCGCACCGGTTTGTAGCCGGCCTGGGCGGTCGGGTCCTCGATGGCCGAGAGGGCTGGCGTCGCACCGATCTGGGACAGTCGGTCCGCAGTGTTGCAGGCGCCGAGGGTCGTGCAGAGGAGCGCGACGGCGAGGGCTGGAGAGACGCGGTGGGTCATTGGGACCGAACCTTTGGCAAACCGAAAGGGGACGCGGACGGGGCGGCTCAGCGCTGAAGCGCGGGACCGTCGAGGGCGGCGCTGGCCTGGCGCACCAGGGGCGCGGGACCGACGGAAACGCGGCCGGGTCCGATCACGGTGGCGGACAGGATCTTCTTCGAGACCGGGTTGGTGACCGTGATCATGGCGCCGAGGCGGCCACCCTCGTTGGCCAGTCCCCGGAGGGAAAGATTGAGACCGGGGGAATCGAAGAGGATCGTGACGGCCTCACCCCGGGCCACGAGGTCGGGCGGCGCGAGGTCGCCCGAGCGCAGGATCGCACCGGCGCTGAGGCTGCGCTGCGCCACCTGTCCGGCGAGATCGCCGAGGGACCCCTGCGCGTCCGACGGTGTCGCTTCGCGCGGACGGCGCTCGAGGGTCAGGTCGGCCGCGTTGATCGTCTCGCCGCGATTGAGGCTGCGCCCCAGGACGGCGACCTCCCGGATCTCCATGACCTGGCCCGAGACCCGGAGGGATGCCTGGCGCTCGCCCAGGGTGATCAGACCGGCGATCCGGCGCGAGCGCGGATCGTAGCTGAGGTCGAGGGCGACGGCCTGACCGTTCAGGTCCAGGGGCGCCAGAAGGGTCGGGGACTCGCCATCGAGGCGAATGGCGAGGTTGCGCGGATCGACGCCGTAGCCGGATTCCAGGGCGCGCTTCAGGGCGGCCTCGATCTCCGGCTGCGTCACCCGGCGGGCGGCGCGCTGGACCGAGACCTGGACCCGGCCGCCGGTCTCCACCGGGCCGAGCCCGAGACCGGCCACCGCATCGGCGATGCGACGCGCCTGGATCGTGCCGGTGGCGCCAAGGGCCGGCGCCCGGAACAGCGGACGCTGCGCCGTCTCCGCAGAGGCCCCCTCGACGAGGTCGCTGAGGGTGAGGACGTCGCCGCGGGCGGTGACGTCGCCGCGCAAGCGCAGGCTCGCCCCGGCGGGGCGGGCCTCCTGGGCCAGGACCTGGAAGGTGAGGAACGAGAAGGCCAGGACGGCCAGCAGGGTTCGGCCCACGATGGCGACGCTCAGGGTCGAGACTCGGATCGGGCGGCGGGGGGGGATCTGTCTGAGCGCATGCATGGTCAGGACCTCGATCAGCTGCGGAACATCTGGGAGGTGGTCGAGAGCATCTGGTCGGCGGCGGTCACCACCTTCGAGTTCATCTCGTAGGCTCGCTGTGCCGCGATCAGCGACGAGATCTCGGTGACGGCGTTGACGTTCGCCTCCTCCAGGTAGCTCTGCTGCAGGTTGCCGAAGCCTTCCGAGCCCGGCAGACCGTTGATCGCCGGGCCGGAGCCGGCGGTCTCGATGAACAGGTTGTCGCCGATCGATTCGAGGCCGACCTTGTTGACGAAGCGGGCGAGCTGGAACTGGCCCAGGGCCTGCGGCGCGGTCTGCCCTGGCACGGTGGCCTGGACCGCTCCCTGGGCGCTGATCGTCACCGACGTGGCGTTGTTCGGCACCGTCACCCCGGGATCGACGAGGTAGCCGTCGCGGGTGACGAGCTGCCCCTGGGCCGAGAGGTCGAACGAGCCGTCGCGGGTGTAGGCCGTGCGCCCGTCCGGCAGCGTCACCCGGAACAGGCCTTCGCCGCGAATGGCGACGTCGTATTCCTTCTCGGTGCTCGTCAGCGTCCCCTGCGACATCACCCGGGCGGTCGACGTCGTCTTCACGCCCGAGCCGATGGCGAGGCCTGCGGGCAGCTGCGTGTTCTGGTCGGAGGTCGAGGAGCCCGCCCGGCGCAGGTTCTGGTAGAGCAGATCCTGGAAATGCGGCTGCTGGCGCTTGTAGCCGGTGGTGCGCAGGTTCGCGATGTTGTTCGAGATGACCTGGACGTTAAGTTCCTGGGCCGCCATGCCGGTGGCGGCGGCGTAGAGGGCGCGCATCTGCTGAGATCCTTACGCGACGTCGGCGAGACGGCGGATCGCCGTGCCGCGCAGATCGTCGAGGCGCGAGATCACGCCCGAGACCATGGTGTAGGTGCGGTTCACGTCCATGAGCCGGGTCATCTCGACGACGGGCTTCACGTTCGAGCGCTCCAGGGCGCCGGCCTCCACCCGGCCGGCGAGGCCGGCGGCCTGCGGCTGTGCCGCGGAGGCGTAGAGATTCGCGCCCTCGTTGGTCAGCGCCTGGGGATTGGCGAAGGTGACGAGGCGGACGCGGCCGCGGATGCCGAGGTTGGTCGAGACCGTGCCGTCCGGGCCGATCGACACGCCGGTCTCCTGCTGGCCTATCTGGATCGGCCCCGCCTCGCCTTGCACCGGGTACCCGTCGCTGGTGACCAGCGTCCCCTGGGCGTCGGTCTCGAACGCGCCGTTGCGGGTGTAGCGATCGCCATTCGGGGTGCGCACCACCAGGAAGGCCTCGCCGCGCACCGCCACGTGGAGGGGATTGCCGGTCTGCTCGATCGGTCCTTGGGCGAGGTCCAGGGCGGTGCCCTGGTCGATCACGTAGGAGACGCGGCGGTCCGGCCTCTGAAAGGAATCCGCGCTCGCCACCGGCATCAGGTATTCCTGGAACCGGCTGTTGCGCCCCTTGAAGCCGTTGGTGGAGATGTTGGCCATGTTGTTGGCGATGACGTCCAGCTCGCGCTGGAGCGCGACCTGGCTCGAAACCCCCACGAACAATGCGTTCTGCATGACACTCTCAGCCCCGACGAGCGACGATGTCCCGACATCCGCATGGGCCGTGCCAGCTCTGAAAATCCGTATTTTACGAACATCGTCAATATCTTAGATAGATATCGACGATCAGGCAGCGCCTGCCGTGTCCGACCGCGCGGCAAGTCCGACCCGGCAGCTTTTGCCGCCTTAACGACGCGTTAACCTTGCTGGCCCGATACCTCTGCGAGGGTCGACATCCGAGGGTGTCGATGTCGTCGAGCGGATCCCGCTCGCCCCACCGCGCAGTCCCGAGGTCCAGCGATGGCCAAGAAGCCGAAGAAGGCCACCGCCGAGGGTGAGGAGGGCGCGGAGGGCGAGGCCCCGAAAGGCGGCAAGAAGAAGCTCATCATCATCGGCGCGGTGGTGCTGGCGCTGGTGGGTGGCGGCGGTTTCGTCTTCCTGAAGAAGAAGGCCGGCGACGGCCACGCCGAAGCGGCCGCCGAGGTGAAGAAGCCGGTCGTGTTCCTCGATGTCCGCGAGATGATGGTCAATCTCGCCAGCGAGCCGGGCCAGGACCGGACGCGCTTCGCCAAGATCAAGGTCGCGATCGAGCTCAAGGACGCCAAGGTCGAGGGCGAGGTGAAGCCCCTGATGCCGCGCATCGAGGACGCCTTCCAGGTCTACCTGCGCGAACTGCGTGCGAGCGACCTCGCCGGGTCGGCCGGCATCTACCGCCTGCGCGAGGAATTGCTGCGCCGGGTGAACGTCGCCATCCACCCGGCCCGGGCGGAGGCGGTCCTCTTCAAGGACGTGGTGATCCAGTAGGCGGGCGCTGCCGATTGGGATGGATGAAGTTTCGCAGGTGACGAGAGTCTGATGGCCGGACCGGAAGACGAGATCGACGAGGACGACTGGGCCGCAGCCCTCATCGCCCAGAACGGCGAGGGGGGCGAAGCCTCGCTCGCCGACGAGTGGGGCGCGGCACTCGCCGAACAGGGCACCACCACCCATGCCAGCGACGTCGCCGCCGAATGGGCGACGATGATCGAGGACGGGGAGACCGACAATCTCCCCGAACTCGCCGGCAACGACCGCATCCTGAACCAGGACGAGATCGACGGCGTCCTCGGCTTCTCCCTGCGCGAGCTCTCGGCCTCGGGGGCCGGCGGCGTGCGCGCCATCGTCGATTCGGGCGTCGTCCAGTACGAACGTCTGCCGATGCTGGAAATCGTCTTCGACCGGATGATCCGGTTGTTGTCGACCAGCCTGCGCAACTTCTTCCAGGACAACGTCGAGGTGACCCTCGACAACATCACCTCGGTGCGCTTCGGCGACTACCTGAACGCGATCCCGCTGCCGACCCTGCTCGGCGTCTTCCGGGCCGATGCCTGGGAGAATTCCGGCCTCGTCACGGTGGAATCCAATCTCGCCTACTCGACCCTCGACCTGCTCCTCGGCGGCAAGCGCGGCGGCTCCTCGACCCGCCTCGACGGACGCCCCTTCACCACCATCGAAATGCAGCTCGTGCGGCGCCTGGTGGAGATCATCCTCACGGACCTCGAGCTCTCGTTCCAGCCGCTCTCGCCGGTGCGCTTCGCCATCGACCGGATCGAGACCAACCCGCGCTTTGCGACCATCACCCGGCCCGCCAACGCCGCCATCCTGATCAGCCTCAAGCTCGACATGGATGGACGCGGCGGCCTGCTGCAGATCCTGTTCCCCTACGCCACCATCGAGCCGATCCGTGAACTGCTCATGCAGAGCTTCATGGGCGAGAAGCTCGGCCGCGACCACGTCTGGGAAAGCCACCTCGCCACGGAGATCTGGCAGGCCGACGCGACCATGGAGGCGGTGCTGCACGAGATGATGCTGCCGTTGAAGAAGGTGCTGTCGCTCAAGGTCGGCGATACGCTGATGTTCGACACCAAACCCTCGGACCTGATCGCGATCCGCTGCGGCGACTGGGCCCTGACCCAGGGCCGGATCGGCCGGATCGACGACAACATCGCGGTGCAGCTCACCCGGCCGCTGCGCCGGTCGCGCACCACGCTCCAGGCCTTCGAAGCCTCCATGAACAACCGCAACGACGGGTGACGCGACCAGCCATGAGCCTCCTCGTCACCCTCCTGGCCGATGGCCTCGTCGCCGTCCTGCTGGTCGCCAGCATCGTCTCCTCGATGCGCCTGAGCGGCCGCATCACCAAGCTCAAGGCCGACGAGGCGGCCCTGCGCCAGACCATCGGCGACCTCGTCATGGCGAGCTCCACCGCCGAACGGGCCATCGTCGGCCTGCGCGCCACCCTCGACGAGTGCGACCGGACCCTGGCCGACCGCCTCGGCACCGCCGAGCGCTACGCCACCGACCTCGCCGCCCACGTGGAGGCGGGTGAGACGGTGATCGCCCGCATCGCCTCCATCGTGGCCCAGGCCGCCCCGACCCGCGAGCTCGCTCGCACGGCGGCCCCGGCACCGGAGTTGCGTGACCTCGAGCGCGTGGTCTCGCCCGTCCGCGTCGCACCGCCCGCACCGTCGAGCCCCAACGGCGAGCGCCTCGGGGTCGCCGCCGCCGCCGCCCTGGCCATGTCCGAGCGCGCCCTCGGCCGCCTGCGGAGCAAGGCCGCGTGACGAAGCCGCCCCCCGGGAAACGGACCGGCAGCTTGGTCCGGTTCCGTCAGACGCGGCCACTGAAGCTGCGCCTGATCGATGCCGTGACCCTGGCGGCGGCCGGGCTCCTGGTGCTGAAGGTCGCGGCCATCGCGGTGGAGGAATCGAAGCCGCAACCGGGCGCGGCGATGCCGGAGTTCGCGCGCGTCCTCGCCAAGGCCCGCACGAATTACGAGCCCGCAGACCCTTCGACCACCGGCTCGGTGACGCCGAAGGAACCCGAGAAGCCGGCTCCGGAGCCCGAGAAGCCGGCACCGCGTCCGCCGCCGGAGCCGATGCCGGCGTCCGAGCGCGCCCTCCTCGAGCGCCTCGCCGCGCGGCGCGATACCCTCAAGCAGCGCAGCGAGGCCCTCGATCTGCGCGAGCAGCTGCTCGGCACCGCCGAGCGCAAGCTGGAAGAGGGCGTCGACACGCTTAAGCAGGGTGAGGACAAGGCCGAAGGAGGCGGCTCGCAGCGCGCCGAAGCCGAGCGGGCCGCGCTGAAGAATATCGTCACGATGTACGAGACGATGAAGCCGAAGGACGCCGCGCGGGTGTTCGACCGGCTGAGCCTCGAGGTCCTCGTGCCGATCGTTCTGGCGATGAATCCCCGCAAGATGGCCGAGGTGCTGGCGCTGATGCAGTCGGAGCCCGCGGAGAAGCTCACCGTGGCCCTGGCCAATCGGGCGCGCGGGCAGGCCGGCGGCCCGGCAGCCACGGTCGCAGCCGGTCTCGGCCCGAACGAACTCCCGGCGATCGACGCACCGACGCCTCCGCCCCGGCGCTGACCACCCTGACGTTTGCAGGCGGTCATCCACTGGGTTGTCCGCGCCTCCATTGCGCGTTCGTCCGCGCCCGACTAGGGGCAGGCATCCCGAGCGGATGAAATCCCCACCGCGCGGGTTCGGGGAGCCAAGCACGTGCCGTCCATCAGCCTGATCCGAGTCCTCGCCGTCCTGAGCTTCGCCGTGACCGTGGCGGCTCCCGTCGCGGCACAGGACGCCGAAGCTCCGGCCGCCACCGAGGCGCCGGCCAAGCCGAAACCGCGCAAGGCCGCCCCGCCGAAGCCGGCTCCGGCGAAGCCCGCGGCGCCGATGCCGGCCGCCGCCTCCGCGCCTCCGACCACCACGGCCGGCTGGCCGACGGGTGCGAGCTCCCTCACCGAGGTCTATGGCGACTGGACCGTGACCTGCGCGAAGGCCGAGGCCAAGGCCGACGCGAAGGCGGAATGCGCGGTGATGCAGGCCCAGGGGGCCAAGGGCCGTCGCGAATTCGCCCTGGAGATCCGGACGCCCAACGATGGGCGCGCGCAGGGCTTCATTCTGATGCCGCTCGGCCTCGCCATCGAGCCCGGCATCTCGTTCAAGCTCGACGAGGCCGTCCTCGGCAAGGGCGCACCCTATCTGTCCTGCAGTCAGGAGGGATGCCTCGTGCCCATCAGCCTGCCCACCCTGGCGACCGACACGATGAAGACCGCCAAGAACCTGCTGGTCTCCGCGACGAAGCCGGAGGCCAAAGAACCCGTCACCATCACGGTACCGCTCGAAGGATTCGCCAACGCGCTGGCGCGCGCCATCGCGCTGACGAGCTGAGCGGGACCGTGGCGCGGCCGGACCCGAGGAGCGTAGCTATGAAGAGATCGGCCCTGCCGACCCGAAGCCTGATGACCCTGATGGTGGCCGGAGCCCTGGCGGCGCCGGCATGGGCCCAAGAGGAACGGCCGCCCGAGAAGCCGCCCGGCCCCCCGCCGACGGCCGCCGAGGCAAAGGCCGAACGCCAGAAGAACAGCGCAGCCAAGCTCGCCGGCCTGCTCGCTTTCGTGGAAACCTACTGCCGCGACCTCAAACCGAATTTCGAGCGCTTGAATTCCGTCGTCGCCGGCCTCGGTGTCGCGCCCGACGATCTGGCCCAGGGTGACCTGAACCTGCGCAGCCGGGCCTATACGGAGATTTACACCAAGGACATTTCCGCCAATTGCGCGCGCGCCGCCGAGAATTTCGGCGAGACCGGCCGGACGATCCCGGGTCTGATCGCCAAACGTTAGCGGTCCGGAGAAAGCGACACCGCGTCTTAAGCGCCCGTTAGCCTCGACACGCGAGAGTGGCCGGACAGTGCGGCGTAAGGCGGATCGGCTCGGCTGCGAGTCGCTCCACCCCATGGGTTTGGCGTATCCAGCGATGGCTCTCGATGCCGGTATCGCGACACGACGGCGTCGGCTTCGGGCTGGCTTCGCCGCGATCTCGATCGTGGCCGCGGCTCTCTGCGGGGGGACGGAGGCGACCGCCGCACGACTCACGGCGATCAAGGGCGCGCAGAGCGAGCGCTACGGTCGCCTCGTCCTGACCTTCGACGGCCCGGTTTCGGTCAAGGCGCGGATGTCCGGGTCCGTGCTCGTCCTCGGCTTCTCGGAGAAGGCGAGCGCCGGCTCCGAGCGCATCGCCGCCGAGATGCCGGACTACGTCACAGCCGTGCGGCGCGATCCCGACGGACTGGGCCTACGCCTTGCCCTGCAACGCCCCTACCGCGTCAACGTCCAAGAGGCGGGGGAGAAGGTGTTCGTCGATCTCCTGCCGCAGGACTGGAGCGGTCTGCCGCCGGCCCTGCCGCCGGAGGTGGTGGCCGAGCTGTTCCGGCGGACCCAGGCCGCTGAGGCGGCCTTGCGGGCGGCGCGCCCCCCCGCCGAGCCGAAGACCCTGCGCCTCGAACTGGCGCATCTTCCGACGCTCACCCGCCTGAGCCTGCGTGCACCGGCGTCCGCCGCACCACGCTTCGAGGCCGTCGGCCCGGCCATGCGCCTCGCGATTCCGGGAGCCTGGCGCATCGACGAGGTCGCCACCCGCGGGCGCCTGAAGCCGTCCATCGAGAGCCTGGCGGCCGAGAGCGACGAGACCGGCGCCCGTCTTCTCGTCACTCCCGCGGACGGCTACGAGATCCGAACCTTCAGCGACGAGGACGGCGCGACGATCGACCTCGTCCGAAAGCCTGCCGAGAAGGCCAAGCCCAGCGCGCAGGATGCGAAGGCCGGGGAGGGCGCTGGGCCCGTCGGCGAGGCCAAAACGACCGAGACTAAGACGACCGAGACAAAGACGACCGAGACCAAGGGAGTTGAGACCAGAGCGACGGAGGTGAGGGCGGCAGAACCCAAACCCGAGAAGGCCCCGCAGCGGTCGCCGGGGCAGACCACGGAGACGTCCGGGGCTGCACCGGCGGCTCCCGTCGCCGCGACGGTTCAACGCCCCACCGGACCGGGCCTCGCGTTCCCGTTCAAAACCATGCCGCCGGCCGCTTTGTTCGAGCGTGCGGGCATCGCCAATCTGGTCTTCGAGACCGCAGAGCCGGTCGTCGTCCCCGCGGGCGATCCCATGCTCGCGCTACTCGGTCCGCCAACGCGAACCGGTCGGATCGTGACCGTGCGCTTTCTCGTTCCGCGCGACCGGCTCCTGGACCTTGTGCCGGTCGGCCCCGCCGGGGACCCGACCGGCTGGGAGTTGGTGGCCAGCGAGAACCTGTCTGCGAGCGACGCCCTCTCGGCGATTCGCGTCACCGATGCGGCCGGGCGGATCAGTGTCGGCGTGCGCCTCCCGAACCCCGGGGTCGCCTCCTGGCTCAGCCTCGACGGGGAGCGCATCGCCGTCGTGACGGGCCGGGGCCCGAAGCCGGCCGGAATTCCGAAACGGCAGATCTTCGTCGACTTCGAATTGCTGCCGAGCCGGCAGGGCGTCGCAGTCCTGGCGCAGGCGGACGACCTCCTCGTGCGGCCGGACCTCGACGGGGTCGCGATCAGCCGGGAAAGCGGCATGGCCGTCTCCGGCGTCGCGCGCCCCGCCGATGCGCCCCTGATATCCCTCAGTGACCTCGCCGTGGACCGGGGTCCCTGGGAGGCCTCGCAGCGCGGCGACACCCGCGAGCTGATCCGCGACCAGCTTCAAGCGGCCGCGGAGGCACCGCGTGCCGCGCGCGGACCGCTCCGAATGGTCCTGGCGCGCACGATGCTCGCCAATCGCCTCTCCCTGGAAGCGCTCGGCGTCCTCAAGACCGCCTTCGGCGACGATCCCGTCCTGGCCGGCCAGCGCGATGTTCCGATGCTCACCGTAATCGGAAACGCCCTGATCGGGCGCATGTCCGACATGCGCACGGGTCTGGCCGTCGAGATCCTCAGGAACGATCCCGAGGCGCGGCTGTGGCAGGGCTACCTCGAAGCCCTCGAAGGCCGCTGGAGCGCGGCCGATGCCTCGTTCCGCGCGACCGCGAGCGTGCTCGACCGCTACCCCGAAGACCTCCAGGCCCTCCTGCGCACCGCAGCCGCCGAGGCCGCGGTCGAGACGGGAGACTGGGATGCAGCCAACCGCCAGATCGTCGCGGCCACCCGCGCAGCGGACCGCCCGACCCAGGAACGACTGGCCTTGCTGCGCGCCCGGATCGACGAGGTCACCGGCCAGACCGTGGCCGCCCTCGATGCCTACGAGCGCCTCAGCGAAAGCGGAGAGGCAGGGGTCGCCGCCTCGGCCCGCCTGAGGGCCACCGTGCTGGGGCACGCGGCGGGGAAGATCACGGTAGCGGATGCCATCGAGCGCCTGGAGCTCCTGGCCCTGTCCTGGCACGGCGGCGACCTCGAGCCGCGAACCATCTCGGCCCTGGCCAAGCTCTACGTCGAGGCGGGACGCTGGCGTCAGGCGATGATGACCGCCCGCCGCGCCGATTCTACCGGCACGGATTCACCGCTGGTGCGCGACGTGCACGACATGGCCCAGACCCTCTTCGAGGATCTCTACCTCGGTGAGCGCAGCTCCAAGCTGTCCGGAATCGAGGCCCTGGCACTGTATTTCGACTTCAAGGAGTTCGCCCCACTGGGCCGTCGCGGCGACGAGATCGTACGGCGGCTGTCGGATCGCCTCGTGGAGTTGGACCTCCTCGATTCTGCGGGCGAACTGCTGCAGCATCAGGTCGACCATCGCCTGACGGGGCCCAGCCGTGCGGGCACGGCGGCGCGACTCGCGGCCATCCGGCTCATGGACGAGAAGCCCCTCCAGGCCCTCCAGACCCTGGACGCCACCTACCTGCCCGAACTCCCCGAGGATCTGCGCCGGGCGCGGGCGCTGCTGCGGGCGCGTGCCCTGTCCGACCTGTCCCGCACCGACCTCGCTCTCGAGACCATCGAGGGCGAGACGGGGCCGGATGCCGAGCGCCTCAGGGCGGACATCCTCTGGACCGGCCGGCGCTGGCGCGACGCCGGGGAGGCGCACGAGGCACTGGTCGGCGATGCCTGGCGCCGCCGCGTACCCCTTGACGACGACGCCCGCACGGACATTCTGCGCGCGGCGATCGCCTACGGGCTCGCTGGCGAGACCCTTGGCCTCGAGCGCCTCCGGGCGAAATTTGCGGGTCCGATGGCCGAGAGCGTCGATGCCCGCACCTTCGCCCTTCTCACCCAAGCCAACGCCGTCCGCACCGCGGGCTTCCGCGAAATCGCGCAGAAGGCCACCAGTGCCGAAACGCTCCAGGCGTTCCTCTCGGAATACCGCAAGCGCTATCCCGAGAGCGCCGTGCCGGCGCCGGGCAAGCGCGAGACGGATGCGCGGGCCGACGCCCAGGCGAGTGCGACCCCGCCCGGCTGAGCGGGGACGACGTCACGCCGGACATGCGGCGTAAAAGCCTGATGCGATTCGCCGAATTCTGTCGGGCCCAGCGCAACAAACGCGCCGCGGCGACGTTCTGCCTCCAATCCCAATCACCCGTGCGGCTTACGTTCCAGCCCGGCACAGCAGAGGCCTTCCCATGCTCACGGAACCGCTCGACACCACGACCGGAAAGACCCACCTCGACATCTTCGACACCCAGCAGCGCAGCGCGATGGCCACGCGCCTCGGCGTGTCGGAAGATCGCCTGAAGCGCGCCGTGCGCCTCGTCGGCAACCGCATCTCGACCCTGAAGAGCTACCTCGAGCGCTGATCGCGCGAACCGGCATGTGACGATAGGGAAGGGCGCTCTCGGGCGCCCTTTTTCGTGCATGGCCACCGGCTTACGCGGCCCTTCAGGTCCCGTAGCTCTGCACCAGCGAGCCCGCCACCAGGGTCCAGCCATCGACGAGGACGAAGAAGATCAGCTTGAACGGCAACGCCACGGTCGCCGGTGGCACCATCATCATGCCAACGGCCATGAGGATCGAGGCGACGACGAGGTCGATGATCAGGAAGGGGATGAACAGCAGGAAGCCGATCTCGAACGCACGGCGCAACTCGGAGATCATGAAGGCCGGCGTCACCACTTCGAGGCCCACGGCTTCGGGGCCGGCCGGAACCGGCGCCTTCGCCATGTCCAGGAAGAGCTTGAGATCCTTCTCGCGGACGTTCTTCAGCATGAAGGTCTTGAAGGGTGCGGAGGCGCGCTCGAAGGCGACGCTCTGCGTGATCTGCCCGGCGATCAGCGGCTCGATACCATTGCGATAAGCCTCCCGCCCGACCGGTGCCATCACGAAGGCGGTCAGGAACAGCGCGAGGCTGGTGACGACCGCGTTGGGCGGGGCGCTCTGCGTCCCCAGCGCCGAGCGCAGAATCGACAGCACCACCACGATCCGGGTGAAGGACGTGGCCATCACCAGCACCGAGGGCGCCAGTGCGAGGACGGTGAGAAGCGCGACGAGCTGGAGGGCCCGTTCGGTCACCCCGCCGGTGCCGAGATCGACCGAAAGGCTCTGGGCCTGCACCGCCGTCGTGGCACAGGCCAGCCCCAGGCCGATCGAGACCGGCAGGCGCAAGCGTCTCAGGGGGAAGGAGCGGGGTTCGGTCATACCGGTTCCGGGCGATGCGACGCGACGCGGCCGCGCGCCCCTCTTAGCATTCGCGCCCCGGGCCGCATCCCCGTGCGAGGCCATGCGAACTCGGCCCCGGCGGGGTGTGCGGGTCGGGTGCGGGGCGCCCCCGGATCCGTCTACTGCTTGCGATCCAAAGGGCGGCCGAGCAGCCGCGCGAACTCCGCCTCGATCTCTTCCACGGAGAACGGATTGGGGCTGGCTGGCGCCTTTGCGGGCGCAGGAGCGGGAGGCGGCGGGGTTGGCGCTGCGGCGGGTGGCGATTCGATCACCGCCGGGGGAGCGGTGGATTCGACCTCCGGCGCGTCGGCGACCGCCGCTTGGATCACGGGGTCCGGCTCGATCGGAGCGGGCTGAAGCGGAGCGGGCGGCTCCAACGGCACGGCCTCGAGCTCTGGCTCCTCAATACGATCTGCGAAGAGCGCGTCGTCGACGGCAGACCGCGGTTCGACGGCGATCCGCTCGTCCGATGCCGACGTCTCAGCGGTGGCCGCCATCGCGGCGGCGATGGGATCGATGCCGGGCGCCTCGGCGACCGGGACCCGGTTCACCTCCGGCTGGGGTTCGGGGCGCGCTTCCGGGGCGTCAGGCCTGTCTTCGGGCATCGCAGGCGCGACGGCCTCAGCCACGGGGCTCTGCATGGGCATGGCGGGACGGACCGCCGCCGAGGGTCTGCGCAGGGCCTCCTCCAGCTGGCGTGCCATGTCGGAGAGGATCGCGGCATCGACGCCGCGGGCTGTGGGTGCCGAGACGGGAGATGCCGAGACGGGAGGCGCCGGTGCGGCGACCGCCTCCGCGGGCGTGTCGCGACCGCTTTCGGGCTCGGATCCCCGCTCCGGCAGGCCGACGCGGTCCGCGATCGCGGCAGGAACGAAGTTCGCCAGGGAGGGCGGCGTCCGGCGCATGACGCGCGCAATCTGAGAGTCGCGCTGTCGCGGCGCGGCCGGCTCCGGGGCCGGGACGCCCGGCATCGGCTCTGGAGCAGCCGCACGCGGGCGATCGCCCAGGGGTGGGGCCACCTCGTAATCCGCGCCGGGGGACGGCACCGCCATCTCGAAGACCGGCTCACGATAGGGAGCAACGGGCGGAACGGATGGCGCCAGGCTCGGGACCGGAGCCTGCTCGGATACCGGCGGTTCCGGCATCGTCTTCAGCACCGGCTCGGGAGCCTCGTCGAAGGCGGTCTCATCGGACGCCATCCGGGCGCTCATGCCGCGCAGGATGTTGCGCTCGATCACGACGTCGTTGGGGCCGCCCACGAGAAGCAGATGCTCGACGTTGTCGCGCCGCAGCAGGATCAGCTGGCGCTGACGGTCGAGCTCGTAGATGTCGACGATGCCGAGTCGCGGCTGGCGGCCGCGGGGAGAATTCTTGCCGGAGAGGGGCGATCCCTTCCCGCCGAGTCGCCGGATCAGGAAGACGCCCGCCGCAAGGATGAGGAAGATGATGACGAAGATGATGGCGAACTGGAGGGGAAACGAGCCATCCGAGCTGAAGAACGATGACAAGACCGGGGTCTCTCGCTTTTGGGGCTCGTGGCCCGACGCAACACTGGAAAACCCAGTATCATGTCCGGCGCCAGCGCGGGCAACAACGTTAAGACTTCGTTAACAGCTCCTTTGGCCAAGACAAATTCGGCAATGTCTTGAAGGACTTGCGGTTCGCCAAGGACGCCCCGCCGCCCGATCCGATCACGGAGCGGCGGGGCGTGCCGTGTCTCCACGGCGAAGCCGATACGCAACGCGGCCTGGAATGACAGTGCCCCGCCCGCGGTTAGCGGCGCATCAAGCGGTCGTCTGCCGCTCGTCTCGAAACGGGACCCGCCAGCGGTCCTGGGGCGTTGGATGGACGACACAGCCGGAGGTGGTTCGACGTGGCATCCGTGGAAGATCGGCATCAAGCGCATCTGCGCGACGCGGTCGCGTTGGCCCGCGACAACGTTCTCCGGGGCGGGCGCCCCTACGGCGCCGTGATCGTACGCGATGGCGATGTGCTGTCGCGGGCCGTCAACACTATCGCGATCACCCAGGATCCCACCGACCACGCCGAGATGGTGGCGATCCGGGAGGTAAGCCGTCGGCTCGGGCGCCCGAAGCTCGACGGTTGCATCGTCTATGCCAGCGGTCGCCCCTGCCCGATGTGCCATGCGGCCATGCGCTTGGCCGGCATCAAACAGGCCTACTTCGCCTACAGCGCGGAGGAGGGCGAGCGCCACGGACTCCTTGGCGCCGGCATCTATGCCGAACTCTGCCAGCCCCTGGGCGATCAACCGATGCGTGTGGAGCACCTCCCCGTGGCGGTGGAGGACCATCCCTACGTGCTCTGGCGCGAGCGGCAGGGCGCCTCCGAGACGGGTTGAGGCGATGACCGTTCCGCGTTGGATCCCCTTCCTCGCCGCCGGCCTCTTCCTCGCGGCCGCCATCACCCTCGGCGTTCTCTGGAGCCGCAGTGCCCTCCGCCATCCCAGCGAGGATGCCCGGTCGGCCGGTCCGCCAATGGCTTGTGCGCCCCTCAATCCCAGTGGGCCGCCGCCCGCGGAATGCCCACAGGCGAAACCACCTACGCAGAGAACGCCCTGAGGTCTGTTCCTACTTCGAGGGAGACGCCCGGAGTTTAACCGGGCGTTAACCATGGGGGCGGCAGATTTTGCCGGTCCCACCGGGCAGATTCTTCCGGGTGAGGGGAGGGTCTCGCCCATGTCCGTCACCGACCTGCCCATTCTCGGCATGCTGCGCACGCGGATGCAGTGGCACCAGACGCGCCAGAAGCTCCTGGCCGAGAACGTGGCGAATGCCGACCTGCCCGGCTTCAAGCCGCGGGATCTCGCCAGCCCAGACCTCGGACGATCCGGTCCCGTCCTGTCGCAGCCGCAGGGCGCCACCACGAGCAGCAGCCTCGCGGTGACCAACGTGTCCCACATCGCCCCGGGTGGAGGCCCGGACGGTCCCGGAGCCGACCCGCGCCGCGTGAAGGACTTCGAGATCCGTCCCAACGGCAACGGCGTCAATCTCGAAGAGGAGATGATGAAGGCCGGCGACAACCAGGCGGATTATCAGATGGCCGCCTCGCTCTACCAGAAGAGCCTCGACACCATCAAAATCGCCATCGGCAAGCGCTGAGCGGCCATCCTACGCCTGACGGAGCGCGCCATGGACTTCCTGAAATCCCTCACCACCGCCGCCTCGGGCCTGAAGGCCCAGTCGAGCCGGATGCGAATCATCGCCGAGAACATCGCCAACGCGGATTCCGCGCCGAGCGCCGTCGGCGGCCAGCCCTATCGCCGCAAGATCCCGACCTTCACCCAGCAGGTCGACCGCGAAACCGGCGCGTCGCTGATCGAGGCGGGGCGGGTGCGCCGCGATACCTCGCCGTTCCGGACCAAGTACGATCCGGGCAATCCGAGCGCCAACGCCAGGGGCGAGGTGGCGATGCCCAACGTCAACGGCCTGATCGAGAACATGGACATGCGCGAGGCCCAGCGCTCCTACGAGGCCAACCTCAACATGGTCACGGCAACCCGCCGCATGGTCGCCAAGACCCTCGAGATCCTCAAGGCCTGACCGCCGCTTCCGCTGCCTGAAAGTCCGCCGCCATGACCAGCAACGCCTTCGCCGCCGGCGCCTACGCGGCGATCCAGAACATCGGCGCCAAGGGTTCGCCGAAGATCGCGCCGGCCACCGGCGCGTCGGGCTCCGACTTCACATCGCTCCTGACGTCCAGCCTGGACAGCGTCGGCGAGGCGGGACGCAAAGCCGACAGCCAGGCGCTCGCCGTGGCAGGCGGCAAGGCGAACGTCGTCGACGTGGTGACGGCGGTGGCCGAGAGCGAGACCGCCCTCCAGACCCTCGTCGCCGTCCGCGACCGGGTGATCTCCGCCTACGAGGAAATCATGCGGATGCAGATCTAGGCGTCCACGGACCATCGATCCCGAAACCGCGGCCAACCGCTTTGCCTTCGCTCTCCCAAGACTTCCGCCCCGACGCGAGATGACATCCCCTCCATGACCGGTCTCGCCATCATCGACGTCGCCCGCGACGGCATCTTCGTGTTCCTCAAGGTGGCGGGACCGGTCATGCTGGTCGCCCTCGTGGTGGGCCTCGTGATCTCCCTGTTCCAGGCCCTGACGCAGATCCAGGAGCAGACCCTGATCTACGTCCCCAAGATCGTGGCCGTGTTCGCGACGCTCCTGCTGATGCTGCCGTTCATGGGCGAAGCCCTCGGCAGCTACATGACCCGGATCGCGGCCCGCATCGTGTCCGGCGGCTGAAGCCTGCTATGACGGGCCATGAACCTCCTCCTGCCGGGCATCGCGGCGGCCTTCCTCCTCACTTTCGCCCGGATCGGCACCCTGGTGATGCTGATGCCGGGCGTTGGCGAGCAGCTGGTCTCGCCGCGGCTGCGCCTCGCCTTCGCGCTGCTGCTCACCCTGATCCTGTTTCCGACGGTGCGGCCGCTCCTGCCGATGCAGGGCGGAGCCATCGCGGGTCCGGGTTTGATCGCGCTGCTCATCGGCGAGTTGCTGGTCGGTCTGGTGCTCGGCCTCACGGTGCGGATGGTTCTCGCCGCCCTGCAGACCGCCGGCATGATCGTCTCGCAGCAACTCGGGCTGTCCTACGCCATGACGGTGGACCCGACGCAGGGCGGGCAGCAGACCGCGATCGGCAATTTCCTGGCGCTGCTCGGCATCACCCTGATCGTGGCGACCGACCTGCACCACGTCGCCCTCGAGGCGATCGGGCGCAGCTACGTCCTGCTCCCGCCGGATGGCGTCCCGGGCATGGGCGAGGCGGCGAGCCTCGCGTTGAAGGCCATCGCGCGGGGCTTCTCGCTCGGCGTGCAGATCTCGGCCCCGTTCATCGCCTTCGGCATCCTGTTCAACGTGGGGCTCGGCGTGCTGGCGCGCCTGATGCCGCAGATGCAGGTGTTCTTCGTGGCCGTTCCGGCCTCGGTCCTCATCGGGATGCTGCTGCTGCTGGGCAGCCTCGGCGTGATGATGAGCGTCTTCCTCGACGATATCGGGCGCTATCTGGCCGAGCTCGCCGGGCGCTGAGCCCCCGCGCGGAGGTCTGAGCGGTGGCGGACGACTCCGATCCGGAAGACAAGACCGAAGACCCGACTCCGCGGCGGATCGAGAAGGCGATCGAGCAGGGCAACGTTCCCAACAGCCCCGAGATCAACACCTTCTTCATCCTGGCCGCCTTCACCATGGCGCTGCTCATGGTGTCTGGCCTGATCGCCAGGAACTTGGTGCCGAGCCTGCGGGGCTTCCTGATGAACGCCCATGCGGTGCCGTCGGATTCAGCGGCCTATACCGAGATGGGATTGCGCACGCTGATCATCTGCGCGCAGGCCCTCTGTATACCAGTAGGTCTCGTCCTGGTCGCGGGCTTGGCCGCCGGTCTCGTCCAGCATCCGTTCGTCTTCAGCACGGAGGCGGTCGGCCCGAAATGGGACCGGGTCTCGCCGATGGCGGGTGTCAAGCGCGTCTTCGGGATGGAGGCCCTGTTCCAGTTCGTGAAGGGGCTGGCCAAGCTCGGCATGGTCGGGGTCGTGGCCGGCACCATCCTGTGGGGCGAGCGCGACCGGATGGAGGTGTTCGCGCGCCTCGACCCGAGCGCCGTCCTGGCCGCGATCCTGACCCTCGCCCTGAAGATGATGGCGGGCATGCTCGCGGTGTTCGTCGCCATCGCGCTCGGCGACGCCGTCTACCAGCGCTTCCGCTGGCGCCAGCGCCTGCGCATGTCCAAGGAGGAGATGAAGCAGGAGCACAAGGAGAGCGAGGGCAGCCCGGAGGTGAAGGGCCGCATGAAGCAGATCCGGGCCCAGCGCGTGAAGAAGCGCATGATGGCCGCCGTCCCCACCGCCACCGTCATCGTCACGAACCCGACCCACTACGCGGTCGCCCTGCGCTACGAGGCCGGCATGGCGGCCCCCGTCTGCGTGGCCAAGGGCGTCGACTCGCTGGCCCTCAAGATCCGCGCGGTGGCCAAGGACCACGACGTCCCGATCCTCGAGAACCCGCCCCTGGCCCGGGCGCTGCACGCCACCGTGGAGATCGACGCGGAGATCCCGGCGGAGCATTACCGCGCGGTGGCCGAAGTCATCGGCTACGTCATGCGCCTGCGCCGGCGGGCCGCGTGAGGATTGGCGCTTGCGCTCGCCACGCTTTATGCACCCTCTTTCGCGAGATTTCTCGGCGACATACGCCGGTTTGCCCTTGCTGCGTGCGAAACCGAGGGGCTAACCGGATGAGCTTCAGGGATGGGTCGGCGGCGGATGGTTGAGTTCAGCGGACACGGGAAGCCCGCGTCGAACGCGATCGATCGTTCCGAGCGGCCCGGGCGCGTCGGGCTGCTCCTCGTGCTGGCGGGCCTGCTCGTCGGTGCCGCCGTGGGCCTGTCCTTCGTCGCGAGCGAGCAGGCCCAGCCGCTGATCCTCGGGCTGCTGGCGCTCCTCGCCATGGCGGGCGTGTTCTGCCTCTTCGCCCTCGCCATCGGGGCGATCCAGCTCGCCGGCCAGACCACCCGGGACGACATCACCAAGGCGATCGTCGACGCCGCGCCCGAGGGCGCGATCGTGGTGGAGGAGGGCGGGCGCCTGATCTACGCCAACGAATCGTACCTGCGCATCGCCGGCGGCGAGACCTTCGCCAGCCTGCGCCCGGTGGAGCGGGTGTTCGTCGGCTCGCCGGAGGTCTCGGAGGCGGTCTACCGCCTCGCCCAGGCCTCCCGCGACGGCCTCGGGCATGCCGAGGAGATCCGGATGGCCCCGCCTCCGGGCAGCGCGGCCGAGCGGGCCTTCGCCTGGTTCCGCATCAGCGTGCGCCCGATCGAGCGGCCCCGTCGCCCCGCGACCCTGTGGACGGTGAGCGACATCACCCACGAGCGCGAGCGCCAGGAGAACGTCTTCCAGGAACTCCAGCACGCGATCGACTATCTCGACCACGCCCCCGCCGGCTTCCTCTCGATCGATCCGACCGGCGCGATCGTCTACATGAACGCGACCCTCGCGGCCTGGCTCGGCTACGACCTCGCGACGGTCGGCTCCGGCGGCCTGCGCCTGCCCGAGATCGCCCCCGGCGCCGACGTCCTGACCGCCTCGGAGGGCCTGCCGGGCGAGGTCCGGACCGACCGGTTCGACCTCGACCTGCGCCGCCGCAACGGACATCCGCTGCCCGCGCGCCTGTACCATCGGGTCGCCTTCGGCCAGGACGGACGGCCCGGCCCGTCGCGCACCTTCGTGCTCAACCGCTCGGCGGGTGCCGAGAGCGACGAGCCGCAGCGGGTCGCCGAGGTGCGGCTCGCGCGCTTCCTGAACAACAGCCCCATCGCCATCGCGACCCTCGACCAGAGCGGTCACATCGCCCGCGCCAACGCCTCCTTCGCACGGCTGTTCGGCGGGCTTCCGCGCCAGGCCCTGCCCGATGGGCGCAACGACCTCCAGGGCGAGCCCACCATGTGGGATGCCATCGCCGAGCGCGATCGCGCCGGCCTCGAGGCGGCCCTGGGCAAGGCCGCGGCCGGTCTCGTCGAGGTGCAGCCCATCGAGATCGCGCTCTCGGGCCCCGGCAACCGGTCGGCCCGCGTCTGGCTGAGCCCGGCGGGCGGCGAGCCGGCCGGCGGCGGCCGGGACGAGGCCGAGCAGAGCGACCGCGAGCGGGTCATCCTCTATGCCCTCGACACCACCGCCCAACGCCAGCTCGAGCAGCAGGTGGCCCAGGCGCAGAAGATGGACACGGTCGGCCAGCTCGCCGGCGGCATCGCCCACGACTTCAACAACGTCCTCCAGGCGATCATCGGCTATTCGGACCTGCTCCTGGCCAGCCATCGGCCGACCGACCCGGCCTTCCAGGACATCATGCAGATCAAGCAGAACGCGAACCGGGCCGCGAGCCTGGTGCGCCAGCTGCTCGCCTTCTCGCGGCGCCAGACCCTGCGCCCGGAGGTGATGAACGTCGGCGAGGCCCTTTCGGACCTCACGCTCCTGCTCAAGCGCCTGCTCGGCGAGCGGGTCGACCTCGACCTGAAGCACGGGCGCGACATCTGGCCGATCAAGGCCGACGTGAACCAGTTCGAGCAGGTGATCGTGAACCTCGCGGTGAACGCGCGCGACGCGATGCCGGAGGGCGGCCGCCTGCTGATCCGCACCGCCAACGTCGCCGACGAGGCCGTTCCGAGCGAGACCCGCGTCGGCATGCCGGTGGGCGACCACGTGCTGATCGAGGTCCTGGACACCGGGCAGGGTATTCCGCCCGACGTCATGGAAAAGATCTTCGAGCCGTTCTTCACCACCAAGGAGATCGGCAAGGGCACGGGCCTCGGCCTCTCGACGGTGTTCGGCATCGTCAAGCAGAGCGGCGGCACCATCGACGTGCGCTCCACGGTGGGGGAGGGCACCGCCTTCCGGATCTACTTCCCGCGCCACGAACCCGCCGCCGAGCCCGCGCCCGAGCCGGAGCTCGCGCTGGCCCCCCCGACGGGGCAGAGCACCGCTGCGATCGCGGCCACCCGGCTCAAGGGCGGGCCGGACCGGCCACGCCCGGACGGCGAGAAGCCCGCGCCCCGCAAGCCGGCGCCGGACCATACCGGCCAGGGCGTGATCCTGCTGGTGGAGGACGAGGACCCCGTGCGCGCCGTGAACAGCCGCGCCCTGTCGGCCCGCGGCTACACCGTGCTCGAGGCCGCCTCGGGCCTCGATGCCCTGCGGATCATCGCCGAGACCACCGAGACCATCGATCTCGTCGTCTCCGACGTGGTGATGCCCGAGATGGACGGGCCGACCCTGCTGCGCGAACTGCGCAAGCAATCCCCCGACCTCAAGGTCATCTTCGTGTCGGGCTACGCCGAGGATGCCTTCCGCAAGAACCTCCCCGACGGCGAGGATTTCAACTTCCTGCCCAAGCCCTTCAGCCTGAAGCAGCTCGTGGAGACGGTGAAGGAGACCATCGCCCGCTAGGGTTTGTCATCGCCCGAGCCGGTCGAGGGCGGCTGCGCGGCAGAGGACGCCCATGTCCCGGATGTCCTCGCGGACGGCGTGGCTCGTGAAGCCGAGGTCGCCCACCACCCACCGGGGCACGCCCGGCGGCTGGTCGAGCAAGGGAACGGCGTGGGGTCGTTCATGGTCCTGACCGGGGTCCGACCGGACGGCGATGGCGCGCCCTCGGCCATCGGCGATCACGCAGGCCCTGGTGCCATAGCCGCCCCATGAGCGGCCCAGCGCTTCCTGAGCGTCTCGCTCGGCCGCAGCCAGAGGATCGCCGGGAGGGTGCGGCGTCGATCCTGCGGTGGTGTCTTGGCGCTCGGCCGGCAGGCCTCGACCAAGGGCTCCCGTTCGGCCCCTCGCGCGTCACCCGGCATCGACGCGCCCAACGCCGAGTGGGGAAAACGCGAGCGCGAGCAATCCGTTCAGGTGCCGACAGGCCCTCGCCGTGCTCGTCGTTCCACGAATATGCTATACTGGCACAAAACAGAGTACAGAGGCGATCGAAATTTCGAAAGCAGACCGCTGCTTTCCTTTCAAGCGTTATTGGCGATCAGATGAATTGCCTCTGATGCGGTTTTTCAATTGTCTTATGTCTGGCCGGCGAGGTGAGCGGAGAACAGCGTGGAGGCCGTCTTCGAGGCGGCCTGCATCATGGTATCCTGCGTGTATTTGATTTCACCGCCATACATGTCCAACATCTGCTTCAGGCGAGCGTCGGCTAACGACGTTCCGTGTCCGTCGTTGGCAAGGTCACTTGGCAGCTGGACCTCATTTGGAGTCGAAATAAGACCGCTTTTATACACAGTCGCAAGGACACGGCCGTTTTTTTCCAGAGTCGCATATTGGTTCGACGGATCATTGTCCGCCACGACGTTCCCAGGAGCCGGAGGTGGTGGCGGGTTCAACTCCGCCTCGCGTTCCTTGCGTTGACTTTCCGGCATCTTGGTGATTGCCGGAGCCATCTCTGCGAGGTTGTAGATCTGTCCAAGGCTTGGATTGACGCTGGAAATCATGACCTTACGCCTGAGAGGATTGATCAGAGCAAGCAATCCGTGACGATGTCGGTACATGGACCTCCAAAGAAGGTGCCGTGTCCGCCATTTGATCCTCAGCGCCGCGGGTGCGTCATGTCGCGTGCATCGATGGCGACTGAAGAGTTCGTAAACAGCGCGGCGCAAGCACCAAGCGCGTCGAATCCGTCTCAGGTTCGACTTGTGGACGATAGATTGTATTATACAATCTTGCAACCTATTAGCGTGCCAACCATCGTGTCACGAGGCGTAGGCGCGCGCATCGGGACGACGGGTCCCGGGGGCGACGATTCCCGCGCCGCGACAGGAAATCTTCGCCCCGGGACCTTGCCCGATGAGAACAAAACAGGTACACAATCGGCAACCGGGGCGCATTGAGCCTTGCACCTCCCCCATGCATAAGGATGCCGACGAATGGCCCAGCCCGCGCTGAAAGTTGTGGATTCCCCGATGGTGGACAAGGACAAGGCGAAGGCGATCGACGCCGCGCTGTCGCAGATCGAGCGGGCCTTCGGCAAGGGCTCGATCATGCGCCTGGGCAAGAACGACAAGGTCGCGGAGGTCGAGGTGATCTCCACCGGCTCGCTGGGCCTCGACATCGCCCTCGGCGTGGGTGGCCTGCCCCGCGGCCGCGTCATCGAGATCTACGGCCCGGAATCCTCGGGCAAGACCACGCTCGCCCTGCACACCATCGCGGAGGCCCAGAAGAAGGGCGGCGTCTGCGCCTTCGTGGACGCCGAGCATGCCCTCGACCCAGTCTACGCCCGCAAGCTCGGCGTGCAACTCGACGACCTCCTGATCTCGCAGCCCGACACCGGCGAGCAGGCCCTGGAGATCACCGACACCCTGGTGCGCTCGGGCGCCATCGACGTGCTGGTGGTCGACTCGGTGGCGGCGCTGACGCCGCGCGCCGAGATCGAGGGCGAGATGGGCGATTCGCAGCCCGGCCTCCAGGCGCGCCTGATGAGCCAGGCCCTGCGCAAGCTCACCGGCTCGATCTCGCGCTCGAAGTGCATGGTCATCTTCATCAACCAGATCCGCATGAAGATCGGCGTGATGTACGGCAGCCCCGAGACCACCACGGGCGGCAACGCCCTGAAGTTCTACGCCTCCGTGCGCCTCGACATCCGCCGCGTCTCGACCCTGAAGGATCGTGACGAGGCCATCGGCAACCAGGTCCGCGTCAAGGTGGTGAAGAACAAGGTCGCGCCGCCCTTCAAGCAGGTCGAGTTCGACATCATGTTCGGCGAAGGCGTCTCCAAGGTCGGCGAGCTCATCGACCTCGGCGTCAAGGCCGGCATCGTCGAGAAGTCCGGCGCCTGGTTCTCCTATGCCAGCCAGCGCCTCGGCCAGGGCCGCGAGAACTCGAAGGGCTTCCTGCGCGACAACCCAGAGATCGCCGGCAAGATCGAGACCTCGATCCGCCAGAATTCCGGGCTCGTCGCCGAGAAGATCCTCGAGAACGCCAAGCCGACCGAGGACGAGCTCGACGAGGGGGAGGCCTGAGGGCCTTCCGCGCTCCCGGAACGGGATGGCGCGGCTCTCAAAGCCAGAAAAAAGGCCGCCGGGCACGATGCCCGGCGGCCTTTCTCGTTCCTGAATCCGCCGGTCAGCCCGGAGGGAGAACGTCGACCTGGATCGCCGCGTAATACGCGGCCAGATCGGCGATCTCGATGTCGCTGAGAGGCTTGGCCACGACGTTCATGATCTCGTTGCGCCGCGTGCCGTCCCGATATTCCTTGAGCGCCTTTACGAGGTACGGTTCGACCTGACCCGACAGGTTCGGAGCCTCGGGGAGCTTCGAGACCCCGTCGAGGCCGTGGCAGGTCTGGCAGGCCACCGCCGCCTTGCGGCCGGCCTTCGCGTCCCCCGCCCACGCCCCGTGACCGAGGAGCAGGATCGGGAGGACGCCCAGCAAAGCCGCCCGGACGGGCCCCGCGGTTCCGGAGACGGGCCGCACGCTACTTGCCCTCGTAGGAGATGCGGTAGATCGCGCCCGCCGTGTCGTCGGCCACGAGGAGCGAGCCGTCGAGGAGCACCGCCACGTCGGTCGGGCGACCGAGATACTCGCCGTCCTGCGTCAGCCAGCCCTCCGCGAAGGGCTTCGGCGCGCCGGCCTTGCCGTCCTTGTCGATGGGCACGAACATGATCCGCGCCCCGAGGGGCTGGGTGCGATTCCAGGAGCCGTGCTCGGCGGTGAAGATGCCGCCCTTGTAGGAATCCGGGAACTGACGGCCGTTGTAGAAGGTCATGCCGAGATCCGCCGCATGGGGCGGCAGTTCCGCCTGCGGGAACACCACGTCCTTCGGCGGCGTCTCGTCCTTGTACTCGACGGTGCGGACCTGTCCGCCGCCGAACCACGGGAAGCCGAAATTCTCGCCGGCCTTGGCGATGCGGTTCAGCTCGCCGGGCGGGATGTCGTCGCCCATGCCGTCGACTTGGTTGTCGGTGAACCACAGGGCCTTGTCGGCGGGGTTGAAGTCCATGCCCACCGAGTTGCGGATGCCGGTGGCGTAGACCTCGCGGTTCTTGCCGTCGGCGTCCATGCGGATGATGCCGCCGATGCCGGTCTTGGCATAGAGGTCGCGCTTGGCGGCCGGGGGCACGTTGTAGGGCTGGCCGAGGGAGATGTAGGTCTTGCCGTCGGGCCCGACCCGGCACATCCGGGCGGTGTGGTTGTAGCTCTCCTCGGCGGCCGGAATCAGGTCGCCCTGCTTCACCAGCACGCCGGCGGCGACGTCGGGGCTCTCGTAGAAGAATTCCGCCGCCGGGAAGGACAGGACCCGGTTCTGCTCGACGACGGTCAGGACGCCGTCCTTGGAGAAGCAGACGCCGTTGGGGATCTTGAAATCGAGGCCGGGGGCGAAGGCGCGGACCTCGTCGGCGACGCGGTCCTTGTCCCGGTCGGTGACCGTGTAGACCTTGCTCTTGCGCGTTCCGACGAACAGCACGCCGGCATTGGGCCCGACCGCGATCGAGCGGGCATCGGGCACCACGGCGTAGAGGTCGATCTTGAAACCGTCGGGGAGCTTGATCTTGGCGAGCGTCCTGCGCAGGGCGTCGGCGCGTCGGCCGGTCTGCGGGATCTCCGGCGCCTCCGCGGTGCCGGTGCCCTGCATCCCCGTGAGCTTTTCGAGGGCGTCGGCCTTCGCCTTGGTCTCGGCGGGTGCGGCGCCCTGCGCGCGGGCGCCGGCGGTGAACGCCAGCGCGGCGCAACCGGCCAGCAGCGTTGCGGTGAGGACCGATCGCATGGATGTCTCCCGAAGTCCGCCCGCATGGTCGGGGCGGTTGAGCCCCGACGATATGCGCCTGCCGGGCGCGCCGGCAAGGGGCGGGCCGGCGGGGGGGGGGGGGCGGGCGAGGGGCGGGCAGGCGAGGGGCGGCGCGACCACGCCTCAGGGCGTGTAGGGCAGCAGCTTGATGAACAGGCCCCACAGCACGAACAGGATGCCGACGATCGAGACCAGCCAGACCAGGGAGCGGACCTTCGGGATGCCGAAGCCGTAGACGGGCAGGTAGACCAGCCGGGCGAAGAAGTAGAGGTAGGCGCCGAGGACGACCGCCGTGTTGTGGCGGCCCGTCGCCACGCAGGCGAGGACGAGAGCGGCGAAGATCGGGAAGGTCTCGAGGAAGTTCTTCGACGCCTTCTCCAGCCGGCTCGCGGCGCCCGTCACCTCGGGCGTCGGCCCCTCGCGATTGCCGGACGCCCAGCCGAAGCCGCCCCGCTGCTGCACGCCGCTCGCGGAGGCGGCGACGATGTGGACCAGACCGAGCAGGCAGGACCAGGCGAGGAGGCGTATTTCGACCGGCATGGGGCGATGTCCCTGAGAAGAGGTGCGGGGTGTTCCTAGCTCGGCCCTGGGCAAAAGCGAAACCCGGTCGTGACTTGCGCCGGAACGCTCCTTATGAGTGCGCCTGCGCGGCGGAGCCCCTGGATACGGGATGTTCGGCGCGCAGCATGCGGCGCGCCGGAGCGTTCCGGGGCGCCCGTATGCCGGCGGCACCCTACGACAGAGTTGTGATGCGATGAGCGGCGTCAACGAGATCCGGTCGACCTTCCTCGACTACTTCGCGAAAGAGGGCCACGAAGTGGTGCCGTCCTCGTCGCTGGTGCCGCGCAACGACCCGACGCTGATGTTCACCAATGCCGGCATGGTGCAGTTCAAGAACGTCTTCACCGGCGTCGAGAAGCGCGCCTACGACCGCGCCACCACGGCGCAGAAATGCGTCCGCGCCGGCGGCAAGCACAACGACCTCGACAACGTCGGCTACACCGCCCGGCACCACACCTTCTTCGAGATGCTCGGCAACTTCTCCTTCGGCGACTACTTCAAGCCGCGGGCGATCGAGCTGGCCTGGAACCTGATCACCAAGGAGTTCGGCCTGTCCAAGGACCGGCTGCTGGTGACGGTCTATGCCGACGACGACGAGGCCGCCGGTCTCTGGCGCAAGATCGCGGGGTTCTCGGACGACCGCATCATCCGCATCGGCACCTCCGACAATTTCTGGCAGATGGGCGATACCGGCCCCTGCGGCCCGTGCTCCGAGATCTTCATCGACCAGGGCCCGACGCTCCAGGGGGGGCCGCCCGGCTCCCCCGACGAGGACGGCGACCGCTTCCTCGAGTTCTGGAACCTCGTGTTCATGCAGTACGAGCAGGTCGAGCCGGGCAACCGCCTCGCCCTGCCGCGCCCCTCCATCGACACCGGCATGGGCCTCGAGCGCATGGCCGCGATCCTCCAGGGGGTGACGAGCAACTACGAGACCGACCTCTTCCGCGCCCTCATCGACGCCGTGAGCCACGCGGTCGGTCGCCCGCCCGAGCCCGGCACGCAGGCCTCCTACCGGGTCATCGCCGACCACCTGCGCGCCGCGTCCTTCCTCGTGGCCGACGGGGTGCTGCCCGGCAACGAGGGCCGCGGCTACGTCCTGCGCCGGATCATGCGCCGCGCCATGCGGCATGCCGAACTCCTCGGCTCGCGCGAGCCGATGATGTACCGCCTCGTGCCGACGCTGCTGCGCGAGATGGGCCAGGCCTATCCCGAACTCACCCGCGCGGAGGGCCTCATCGGCGAGACCCTGCGGCTGGAGGAGACCCGCTTCCGCCGCACCCTGGAGCGCGGCCTCGCGATCCTCGACGCCGAGAGCCGCGACCTGCGCTCCGGCCAGAACCTCTCGGGCGAGACGGCCTTCACCCTCTACGACACCTACGGCTTCCCCCTCGACCTGACGCAGGACGCCCTGAAGGCGCGCGGCATCGGCGTCGACACGGACGCCTTCGGCCAGGCCATGGAGCGCCAGCGCAAGGCCGCGCGTGCCGCCTGGACGGGCTCGGGCGAGGCCGCCACCGAGACGGTCTGGTACGGCCTGAAGGAGCGCGTCGGCGCCACCGAGTTCCTCGGCTACGAGACCGAGAGCGCCGAGGGCATCGTCACCGCCCTGCTGCGCGACGGCGCCGAGACCGGGAGCCTGACGGCGGGCGAGACCGGCCTCGTCCTCGTGAACCAGACCCCGTTCTACGGCGAGTCCGGCGGCCAGGTCGGCGACACCGGCACCCTGTCGGCGGCCGGCCTGAAGGCGCGGGTCACCGCCACCGAGAAGAAGCTCGGCGATCTCTTCGTCCACCACGTCACGGTGGACGCGGGCACGCTGTCGCTCAACCAGGCCGTCGAACTCGCCGTCGACCACGGCCGCCGCGCCGCGATCCGCGCCAACCACTCGGCGACGCACCTGCTGCACGAGGCCCTGCGCCAGGTGCTCGGCGACCACGTCGCTCAGAAGGGCTCCCTGGTCTCCCCCGACCGCCTGCGCTTCGACTTCAGCCACCCGAAGCCCATGGACGAGGCCGAGATCCGGGCCGTCGAGGACATCGCCAACGCCGTGCTCCTGCAGAACACGCCGGTGGTCACCAAGCTGATGGCCGTGGACGAGGCCATCGAATCCGGCGCCCGCGCGCTGTTCGGCGAGAAGTACGGCGACGAGGTTCGCGTGGTCTCCATGGGCGCCCCGATCGCGGGCGAGGGCGGGCGCAGCAAGGCGTTCTCGGTGGAGCTCTGCGGCGGCACCCATGCGGGGCGCACCGGCGAGATCGGCCAGGTCTCGGTGGTGGGCGAGAGCGCCGTCGGCGCCGGTGTCCGCCGCATCGAGGCCCTGACCGCGGATGCCGCGCGGCGCCACCGCGCCGAGGAGAGCCGGACGCTGGCGCAGATCGCCGGGCTGTTGAAGGCCGCCACGGCCGACGTGCCGGATCGCCTCGCGGCCCTGATCGAGGATCGCCGGCGCCTGGAGCGCGACCTCACCGACGCGCGCAAGAAGATCGCCATGGGGGGCGCGGGCGCGGGCGGCGACGACGGCATCGCCGAGATCGGCGGCGTGAAGGTCATGGCGCGGGTGGTCGAGGGCGTGGAGATGCGCGACCTCAAGAGCCTCGCCGACGAGGGCAAGACCCGCCTGGGCTCCGGCATCGTCGCCATCGTGGGCGTCGCCCCCGACGGCAAGGCCGGCCTCGTGGTCGGCGTCACCCCGGATCTCACCGAGCGCTACGACGCCGTGGCCCTGGTCCGGGCCGGCGCGGGCCATCTCGGCGGCAAGGGCGGCGGCGGGCGCCGCGACATGGCCCAGGCCGGTGGTCCCGAGGGCGCGGGGGCCCAGGCCGCCATCGACGCCATCCGCGCCGCCCTCACGGCCTGACACGCGCGCGCCCGCCCCTCCGCTTCGTCCCGGGGGCGGCGCGCGCTCAGTTCACGCGCTTCCAGGTCTGGCTCTTGCAGAACACGCTCATCACGCAGCCCGAGACCTCGACGATGTCCGCCCCCTTCAGCGTCAGGGTGCCGGCGTAGGTCTTGCCGTCGTTGGGATTGTAAAGCGTGCCCTCGTAGCCGTTCGCGCCGGCGGTGCGGGTGTCCATGATCTGCACGCCGACGAGGCTGCGGGTGCGCAGGGACGGGTCGGGGTTCTTTGCGTCGAGGCCAGGACCCGCGACGCTCGCCAGCGTCCCGCAATAGCCGTTGCCGCAGCGGCTGATCCGCACCTTCGAGGCGCCGGTCTCCGTCAGCCACAGCCCCGTGGCGTCCCGTCCCTGCTGGGCCGAGACCGCGCCGCTCAGCAGAAGCGCGACCGCCCCTGCACAGCCTGCGCTCCGCAACACCCGTCCCGTGATCGCCATGTCGGAAATCCTCGCCCTGCGCGTTCGTCGGGCGGGGGCATAGCGTGCGTCTATTCCGCTGGCCAGACCTTCGGTCGGCCGTGACGGCGGGGCCGCCTCAGGCGCGGGCCAGGACGGCGCCGGTATAGGTCTCGCCGACCTCGCAGAGCGGCAGGCCGTCCGCCCGCAGCAGGAGCGCCTCGATCGCGAAGAGCGGGTCGGCAGGCCCGGCGATGTCCGGACGGTCCCCCGCGGGCAGGAGGCGCAGGGACAGGGTCCGGCGGGTGGGCGACAGGTCGTGCACGACGCGGCCGAAGGGCACCGTGCTGGTCTCCAGCAACCGGTTCATCACGGGCGTGAGGCGCGACGGGACGTACCAGTTCTCCGCCTCCGACAGGACGAGCGCGCCGCAGGTCAGGCGGACCCGGCGGTAGCGCACCGGCACCGTGCGCGGCAGGGCGAGGCGCTCCCGCTGCACCGGGCTGGCCGGCCGCTCCGGCGCCGGGACCGCATGGGCGACGAGGCCGGGGGACTGGGCGAGCCCTCGGGCGCGGCACCAGTCCTCCAGAACCGCCGTGGCACTCGGGCCGGCGCGCAGCCGGTCACACAGGTCCTTCAGGAGGGTGGCCGCAGCAGGGATCGTGACCGGGTCGCCGGGGAGGGACGTCGCCATGAACACCGAACCACGTCCCATTCACCTGCACCGCGCGTCGTCGTGGCCGCCGCACGTGCTCACACCGCACCGCCATACGCAGCACGGGCGAAAAGGTCTACGTCGATGCCGGGACGGGGGGAGGGGAAGTTTGGTGGAGCCTAACGGGATCGAACCGATGACCTCTTCCATGCCATGGAAGCGCTCTCCCAGCTGAGCTAAGGCCCCACTCTCAACACCCCGGCCTCTGGAAGGCCCGGGGTGGTCGTCGTCGGCGGGCGTGTCGCCCACCGCCGATAGCGGTGATGTACTGGGGCTTGTCCGCGGCCTCAACCCCCTTTGTGCCCCGCCGGCAAACTTTTTTGCCGGCGGTTGGGCGGAGGGCGCGGGCGAGCGTCAGCTCTCCTCGTCGTTCTCGATGTCGCCGTCGATCAGGTCGGCCACGTCGTCGTCGCCGGCGTCCTCTTCCTCGAGGAAGGTGTCGTCCGTATCGTCGTTGCTGTCGCCGTCGACGTCCTCGGTCGTCGTATCCGCCTCGTCCTCGGCCGCCTCGACCTCGTCGAGGGACACGATCTCCGGACCGCCCTTCTCGGCATCCGTATCCTCGTCGTCATCGGCCGGGGCGGCGTTGGCCCGCGCCGCGAGCGCCGGGGCGGCACGGCCGGAGGCTGCCGCGACCTGATAGATCGTTCCGCATTTCGGGCAGGTCGGAGGGTCGTTGTCGAGGTCGTAGAACTTGGCGCCGCAGCTCATGCATTGACGCTTCAAGCCGAGTTCCGGTCTGGCCACGGGCGAACCTCTAGTACGTGCGATCTTTTGGGAGAGGCGCCCCGTTAGTCGCGTGGGACGCTCCTGTCAAATTCTCTTGCGGTTGACGTACGTTCCACGTCCGTCTTCGGCCGTCCACGGGCGTTTTCCGGGCCAAGCGGCCCGGGATGCGCGCCATCGGATGACGGCGGCGGCGACGCATGTTAACCGGCCCCATGATCGGCGCGCCTGCAGAAGCCCGCAGGCGCCCCTGCGCCCAGCCGAAAAGTCGACGCCCGTGTCCCATGATTCCCAGCCGCACCCCCTGACCGCCCATGCGGGCCTGCCCCTCCAGGGCAGCCTGCGGCCTCCGGGGGACAAGTCCATCTCGCACCGCGCGATGATTCTCGGATTGCTCAGCATCGGCGAGACCAATGTCGAGGGCCTTCTCGAGGGCGACGACGTCCTGCGCACCGCGGCGGCCGCCAAGGCCCTCGGGGCCGACGTGGAGCGGGTGGGCGAGGGGCGCTGGCGCCTGCGCGGCGTCGGGATCGGCGGCCTGAGCGATCCCGAGGACGTGCTCGATTTCGGCAATGCCGGGACCGGCTCGCGCCTGATGATGGGCGTCGTGGGCGGCCAGCCGGTCACCGCGACCTTCGACGGCGATGCCTCCCTGCGCAAGCGGCCCATGCGCCGCATCCTGGATCCGCTGGTGCGGATGGGAACCGAGGTGGTGCGCGAGGAGGAGGGCGGCCGCGTGCCCCTGACCCTGCGCGGCCCCCGCGAGGCGATCCCGATCACCTACGAGACGCCCGTGGCCTCGGCCCAGATCAAGTCGGCCGTGCTGCTGGCCGCCCTGAACGCCCCCGGGACCACGACGGTGATCGAGGCGGCGGCCACCCGCGATCACACCGAGCGGATGCTGCGCCTGTTCGGCGCCGAGGTCACGGTGACGCCCCACGGCCCCGACGGACACGGGCGGACGATCGCGCTCACCGGGCAGCCCATGCTCCGGGGTACCAAGGTGGTCGTCCCCGCCGATCCCTCGTCGGCGGCCTTCCCCCTGGTGGCGGCCCTCATCGTGCCCGGCTCCGAGGTGACGCTGGAAGGCGTCATGATGAACCCCCTGCGGATCGGGCTCATCACCACCCTGATCGAGATGGGCGCCGACATCGAGCGCCTGCGCGAGCGGGAGGAGGGCGGCGAGACCGTCGCCGACCTGCGCGTGCGGGCGAGCCGCCTCAGGGGCGTCGACGTGCCCCCGGAGCGCGCCCCGGCCATGATCGACGAGTACCCGGTGCTCGCCGTCGCGGCCGCCTTCGCGGAGGGCACCACGCGGATGCGCGGCCTGCACGAGCTGCGCGTGAAGGAATCCGACCGCCTCGCGGCGGTGGCGGACGGACTCAGCGCCAACGGCGTCGCCTATCTCGTCGAGGGTGACGATCTCGTCGTCCACGGCACCGGCGAGCCGGCCCGGGGGGGTGGCACCGTGGCGACCCATCTCGATCACCGCATCGCCATGGCGTTCCTGGTGATGGGCCTCGCCACCCGGGAGCCGGTCACGGTGGATGACGGCGCGATGATCGCCACGAGCTTCCCGAGCTTCCTGCCGACGATGCAGGGCCTCGGCGGCCGGATCGAAGGGTGAGCGCGATGCCGATGGTGATCGCGATCGACGGCCCCGCCGCCTCGGGCAAGGGCACCCTCGCCAAGCGGCTGGCCGCCCATTACGGCCTGCCGCACCTCGATACCGGCCTGCTCTACCGGGCCGTCGCCCTGACGGTGATCGATTCCGGCCACAGCCTCGACGATCATCAGGCCGCGGCGCGGGCCGCCTCCAGCCTGATCGCGGACCGGCTCGCCGATCCGCGCCTGCGCGAGCGCGCCATGGGCGAGGCGGCCTCCCGCATCTCGGCGGTTCCCGCCGTGCGGGCCGCCCTCCTGGCCTGGCAACAGCGCTTTGCCGGCGATGCCAGCGGCGCCGTGCTGGACGGACGCGATATCGGGACCGTGGTCTGCCCCAACGCCCAGGTGAAGCTCTTCATCACGGCCGCGCCCGAGGAGCGCGCCCGGCGCCGCCACCTCGAATTGCTGCGGCGCGGGGAATCCGCGAGCCTGGGCGCCATTCTCGACGATATCGTCGCCCGCGACGCACGGGACGCGCAGCGTTCCACGGCGCCGCTGAAGGCGGCGACCGACGCCGTCCTCCTCGATACCACCGCGCTCGATCCCGACGAGGCCTTCGCGGCCGCCCGGGCCATCGTCGATCGCGCGCGCCCGCACTAGGGCGGTCCGGGTCGCGGATCGGCGGCGACGGCACCGATCCGAAGACGCATTCCGCGCCGGAGGGTGTCCGGCGCGGGGGGCCTGGATCAGGCGCGCTGATCGATCGGGGTGTATTCCCGCTTGTCGGGACCGATGTAGAGCTGACGCGGACGGCCGATCTTCTGCGAGGGATCCTCGATCATCTCGGCCCACTGGGCGATCCAGCCGGTGGTGCGGGCCAGGGCGAACAGCACCGTGAACATCGAGGTCGGGAAGCCCATCGCCTTGAGGGTGATGCCCGAGTAGAAATCGATGTTCGGATAGAGCTTCTTCTCGATGAAGTAGTCGTCCTTCAGAGCGATCTGCTCCAGCTGCACGGCGACTTCGAGCAGCGGATCGTCCTTGATCCCGAGCTGACCCAGCACCTCGTGGGTGGTCTTCTGCATGATGCGCGCGCGCGGATCGTAGTTCTTGTAGACGCGGTGGCCGAAGCCCATGAGGCGGAAGGGATCGTTCTTGTCCTTGGCCTTGGCCACGTACTTGGCCACGTTCTCCGGATGCCCGATCTCCTCGAGCATCTTGAGGGCCGCCTCGTTGGCGCCCCCGTGGGCGGGTCCCCACAGGCAGGCGATGCCGGCCGCGATGCAGGCGAAGGGATTGGCCCCCGAGGAGCCCGCGAGACGCACGGTCGAGGTCGAGGCGTTCTGCTCGTGATCGGCGTGGAGGATGAAGATCCGGTCGAGCGCGCGCGCGAAGATCGGATTGACCTTGAACTCCTCGCACGGAACCGCGAAGCACATCCGCAGGAAGTTCGAGGTGTAGTCGAGATCGTTCTTCGGATAAACGAAGGGCTGTCCAATCGAATATTTGTAGGCCATCGCCGCCAGGGTGGGCATCTTGGCGATCATCCGCATCGACGCGACCATGCGCTGCTGGTCGTCCGAGATGTCGGTGGAATCGTGATAGAAGGCCGAGAGGGCACCGACGCAGGCGACCATGATCGCCATCGGGTGCGCGTCGCGGCGGAACCCCTGGAAGAAGCGGTTCATCTGGTCATGCACCATGGTGTGGCGCGTGATCCGGTAGTCGAAATCCGCCTTCTGGGCCGGGGTCGGCAGCTCGCCGAACAGCATGAGGTAGCAGGTTTCGAGGAAGTCGCCGTGCTCGGCGATCTGTTCGATGGGATAGCCACGATAGAGGAGAATGCCCGCATCGCCGTCGATGTAGGTGATCTTCGACTCGCAGGAGGCGGTGGAGGTGAAGCCGGGATCGAAGGTGAACTTGCCCGTCTTCGCGTAGAGCTTGCCGATATCGATCACGTCCGGCCCGATGGTGCCGGTCTTGATCGGAAGTTCGACGTGGTTGTCGCCCACGGTGATCGTGCTGGAGGCGCTCATGGAGACCTGGACCCTTTCGTGGCAACGGGGCGGCGTCGGCCCGCGTGGCGATGCAATCGACCACCCGGATCCGGGGTGCAAATGCGGCGCATGCTGCACTTGCTCACACGAGCATGGGGGTAGCGGATCGGCGGACCGTCATCAACCGACGGCCCGGCTCACCTCGACGTCGAAGCGAAATCCGGGCCGATTTGTCATTCTTCCACTCGGAGCACTCGGACGAACCGGCATTTTGCTGCAGTGCGATGGTCAGCCGGTCTGGTCGCGGAGCCGGCCGAGACACTCCTCCCGGCCGAGCACGGCCATGACGTCGAAAACCGGCGGCGAGGTGGCGCGGCCGGTGAGCGCCGCCCGGAGGGGCTGCGCGATCTGGCCGAGCTTCAGGCCGTTCGCCTCGGCAAACTGCCGGACCGCGCCCTCGGTGGCGGCGGCGGTCCAATCGCGCAACCCCTCGAGGGCCGGCAGGAGGGCGGCCAGGCGATTCCGGGCCTCGTCGCCGAGCAGCCCCTTCGCCTTCTCGTCGGGCACGAGGGGCCGGGCCGCGGTGAGGTAGTAGGCGCTGTCCAGGAGTTCGACGAGGGTCTTGGCCCGCTCCTTCAGGCCCGGCATCGCGGCGGTGAGCGTCTCCCGCAGAGCCGGACTCATGGGCACCGCGATCCCCCGTGCCGGGCCGAGCGCCGGCAGCACGTCGTCGATCGCCGCGACGAGGTCCGCATCGGCCGCGCCACGGATGTAGAGGCCGTTGAGGTTTTCCAGCTTGGCGAAGTCGAAGCGCGCGGGCGACCGCCCGATGGCCTTGAGGTCGAAGGCGGCGATCATCTCCTCGGTGGAGAAGACCTCCTGGTCACCGTGGCTCCAGCCCAGGCGCACGAGGTAGTTGCGCAGGGCGCTCGGCAGGTAGCCGAGGTCGCGGTAGGCATCGACGCCGAGGGCCCCGTGCCGCTTCGACAGCTTGGCGCCGTCCGCGCCGTGGATCAGCGGGATATGCGCCATGGCGGGCGCCTCCCAGCCGAGGGCATCGGAGATCTGGCGCTGGCGCGCCGCATTGGTCAGGTGGTCGTCGCCGCGGATGACCTGGGTGACGCCCATGTCGTGATCGTCCACCACGACGGCGAGCATGTAGGTCGGGTTGCCGTCCGATCGCAGCAGGACGAGGTCGTCGAGATCCTTGTTCTGCCAGACGACCCGGCCCTGCACGCCGTCCTCGACCACGGTCTCGCCGTCGGTCGGGGCGCGCAGGCGAATCACCGGCTTGACGCCGGCGGGCGCCTCGGACGGGTCGCGGTCGCGCCAGCGCCCGTCGTAGCGCAGGGGCCGCCCCTCTGCGCGGGCCGCCTCGCGCATCGCCGTCAGTTCGTCGGGCGTCGCGTAGCAGCGATAGGCGTGGCCGGAGGCCAGCAGGCTCTCGGCGGCTTCGCGGTGACGGGCGGCGCGGGCGTATTGGTAGATGACGTCCCCGTCCCAATCGAGCCCGAGCCAGCGCATGCCGTCCAGGATCGCGTCGATGGCGCCCTGCGTCGAGCGTTCGCGATCGGTGTCCTCGATGCGCAGCAGCATGCGGCCGCCGAAGCGGCGGGCATAGAGCCAGTTGAACAGGGCCGTGCGAGCCCCGCCGATGTGAAGGTAGCCCGTGGGCGAGGGCGCGAAACGCGTGACGACGGCTGACGACATCAATCTGGACTTGAATGGCTCGTGATTCGGGCGGGAAGCGGATCGACCGGCCCGGAACCGCGCGTGTAGCATGCGCGCGGGCACACGTTAAGGAATCGTCCCGTTCCCAGGATCGCAGGGCGCATCGCCGGCTCCCGGTCACGGACGCACGCCCGGAGGTTTTCGCGATGGCGCAGGCGCGGGCGACGGCGGCGATGGGGCGCATCACGCGCCACCTCGCCGCGCGTCGCCCGGGCGCCGGGCCGATCCGCGACTGGTTCCGGGCGGGATGGACCCGCGAGATCGAGCAGCGCCGGCTCTTCGCCTGGCTCGCCGTCGCGTTCGGATGCGGCATCCTCGCGTTCTTCCTCGGTACGCAGGGGACGCCGTCGCTCCTGGCGCCGCTCGCGGCCGCCGCCCTGCTCGCCGCGACGACGCCCCTCCTCGTGGCGCGCCCGTTCGGCCTGGCCCTGGTGCTCGCCGCCGTCGCCGCCCTCCTGGGCTTCGCGGCGGCCGCCGCGCGCGTCCGCTCGGTCGACGGGCCGATCCTCGCCCGCACCACGATCGGTCCGCTGGTGGGCACCATCGAAGGGCTGGACGAGCGGGAGGAGGGGGCGCGCCTGATCCTCCGCGTCGAGAGCTTCGGCACCCTCGGCGCCGAGGTCCGCCCGGTCCGGGTGCGGGCCTCCTACCGCAAGGCGAATACCCTGAAGCCGGGCGACCGCATCGCCGCGACCGCGCGCCTGCTTCCGCCGCCGGAAGCCGCCCGCCCCGGAGGCTACGACTTCGCCCGGGATGCCTTCTTCCGTGAGATCGGCGCGGTGGGCTCCCTCGTCGGCAAGGTCGACCTGCGGCCGCCGGCCGAGAGCGCGGACTGGCAGATCCGCCTCGCGGCCGCCGTCGACGCGGCCCGCAACGCCCTGACGCGCCGCATCACCGACGCCAACGGCGGACAGGCCGGAGCGGTGGCGGCGGCCCTGGTGACGGGCAAGCGCGGCCTGATCAGCCCCGAGACCAACGACATCCTGCGCGCCGCCGGCATCTACCACGTCGTCTCGATCTCGGGCCTTCACATGGTCCTGGCGGCCGGCGTGGTGTTCTGGCTCGTGCGGGCGCTCCTGGCCCTCGTTCCGTTCGCGGCGCTGCACTGGCCGATCAAGAAGATCGCCGCTGCCGTCGCCATGGTGGGCGTGACGGCCTACTGCGTCTTCTCCGGCTGGGACATCGCCGCCGAGCGCTCGCTGATCATGACCCTCGTGATGCTCGGCGCGATCCTGGTCGATCGCCCGGCGCTCAGCATGCGAAACCTGGCCCTCGCCGCCCTGATCGCCCTGGCCCGCGAGCCGGACGGCCTCCTCGGCCCGAGCTTCCAGATGTCGTTCGCGGCGGTGGCCGGCCTGATTGCCTGCGCGCCGCTGATCGCCGGACGCGGGCGGCAGCGCGACGGTGCCGGCCTGCTCACCCGGATCTTCGCGCTGGCGACCGCGGCGGTCCTCGGCACCCTGGCCACGACGCTCGTGGCCCAGATCGCCACCGCGCCCTTCGCCACCTACCACTTCCAGACGGTGCAGCCCTTCGGGCTGGTGGGCAATGCGCTCACCCTGCCGCTGGTCTCCCTGGCGGTGATGCCGTCAGCGGTTCTGGGCATCCTCGCCTATCCGTTCGCGCTGGATCAGCCGGTCTGGTGGGCCATGGGCCTGGCGGTGCGGGGGATGCTGACCATCTCGACCTGGATCGCGGGCTTCGGCAACGCCGTCGTCGTGGTCCCGGCCTTCGGCACGGGGGCCCTCGGCCTCCTGGCCGCCGCCCTGATCGTCCTGACGCTCCCGGCCTCGTCGCTGCGCTGGCTCGGCCTCATTCCGGCAGCGATCGGCATCGCCTGTGCGGCTGCCCCGGATCGCTACGACATCTACGTCGATCGGGAGGGGGCGGGCGCCGCCATCCGCCAGCGCAACGGGCGGCTCGCCACCCTTGGCCGGCCGCCCCCCTTCGTGCTCGCGCAATGGCTCAAGGCCGATGGAGACGACCGACGGGTGCAGGACGTCACGGGGTTCGACAGCGCGCGTTGCGATCGCCTGGGCTGTACCCTGACCACACCCGACGGCCGCGTGCTCGCCCTGACCACCGACAAGCGTGCCCTCGGAGAGGACTGCGCCAGGGCCGACATCCTGATCACCCGGCAATCCGCGCCCGGGGGCTGCACCGCATCGATCGTCATCGACCGGGATTTCCTGGGATCCCACGGTGCGACCGCGATTCGCCTCACCCGCGATGGGCCGTCCCTCGCCACCGCGAAGCATCCCGGGGATGTCGTGCCCTGGCGTGCGACGCCCTTGCGAAAGCCGTTGGACCCGCCGGGAACGGCCTTGCCATCTTCGACACCGCCGGCGTCGGTCTTACCGGAAATCCCCGATCGCACCCGCGACCCGTCGGATCCGTCCGGCGATGAACCGGACGGGGACCCCCTTCAGTAGCGGCGCACCAGACTGACCAGACGTCCCTGGATCTGCACCCGATCCGGCCCGAGGACCCGCGTCTCGTAGGCCGGATTCGCCGCTTCCAGGGCGATGGACGATCCACGCCGGCGCAGGCGCTTCAGGGTCGCCTCCTCGTCGTCGATGAGGGCCACGATGATGTCGCCCGTATTGGCGGTGTCCTGCTTGCGGATGACCACCAGGTCGCCGTCGAGGATCCCGGCATCGACCATCGAATCGCCGCGCACCTCCAGGGCGTAATGCTCGCCACCGGCCAGGAAATCCGGCGACATCGTAACCGAATGGCTCTGTTCCTGGATGGCCGAGATGGGCGTACCGGCCGCGATCCGACCCATCACCGGGATGGTCACGGCCCGACCGCTCTCGTCGGTGGCCTGCGTGGTCGGCAGTCGGGACACCGATGCGCCGGCCGGCAGGCCCTTGCCCTTGCCGCCTTCGACCACGCTCGGCATGAAGCGGCGAACCTCGGAGGCCGGAGCGGCGCGCGGGGCGCCCGCATTCCCCCCGAGGCTCTCCGGCATCCGGATCACCTCGATGGCCCGCGCCCTGTTGGGCAGCCGGCGCAGGAAGCCGCGCTCCTCCAGGGCCGTGATCAGGCGGTGAATGCCCGACTTCGACTTCAGGTCGAGGGCGTCCTTCATCTCGTCGAACGACGGGGGAACGCCGCTCTCGCGCATCCGAAGCTGGATGAACTGGAGCAGGTCCAGCTGCTTACGCGTCAACATGCGGGACACTCTTCGTTAGCGCCACGGATCGCGGCGGGTGGCACTAGAAACAAACCACGAACACGTTAAACGTTCCGTAAGTGTTCTGCAAGGGTTCCCATCTCAAGCCTCTCGGGCGCGATCCGTTCGATCCCCTCGGCAAGGGCGGATCTGGGCGTCGCCCGAGCGCCACGCCGGCCTGCCGCTGCGGCCATCGCTGCGATCGAGTGGTGCCCCAATCCGACGAATGAGTTGGACGGCCGGCGTCTTGACCGGTCGGCAGGGCGCCCGGGCGCAGCGCCCTCGGGTCGATGGCCCGGCGACGATCGGTTCTCTGCCGTCCTCTGCCGGCGTCGCCGACGGCGGGTCTTCGGCTAGCGCTGCCCGGTGCGCCCTGCCTTGGGCCGGTCACCCGAACCGTTGCCGCCCGTCTCGGTGGGATTGCGGGGATCCTGCCAGAAGGTATCGAACAGGCGCTGCATCGCGCGGGCGTTCTCCTGCTGCACCTCCAGGCCCGTCTGGAACATCTGCTGCATCACGTCGAAGGGCGCTTCCGTGGCCGACCTGTCCGGCGCGGCGGACTCCGGCCGGGGCGAAGCCGCGAGCCACGTCGACGCCGCACGCGGCCGTGCCTGGGGCGAGGGCGTCGCGGGCTTCGGGGCCTTGGCGCCGGAGTTCAGGAACGCCTGCATCATCTCCGACCAGGCATTGGGCGGGAAGCCGAAGGGGTTCGCCTCGGCGCGCGGGACCGGCGCCGCGGCAGGCGCTTGGTTGATCATGACGTGGACGATCCCCGCCACCACCATGCCGGCCATGATCGGCAGCATCTGCTTCAAGGCCGGCATCGCCACGCCGCTGACGGCAGCGGCCTGCTGCAGAACGGCCTGACTCAGATGGGGCGAGCCGAAGAGTTGCTGGACCAGCATGTCCATCTGCGGCGTCGCGCTCGACGCCTTCGGCGCGGCGGGGCCGACGAGATTGAAGAGGTGGGCGAAGCCGGTCGGATCCTGGGCGACGTTCCGCTGCAGCCCCATCGTGAGGGCCGGAAGCAGGGCTTCCATCGCGCGCAGGCTCTGCTCCGGCGACAAGCCGAACTGCCGTCCGAACCCCTGCGCGTTGGGGCCCGCCTGCGCCTGAAGGATGTCGAACAGATTGAACATGGCGGCCTCGCGGACGAACTGCGGCTTTCCCGGTCATCGACCCGGGCGCGCCGCGCGAATTCTGTCGCATCCGGTCGGTACTGACCAGCCCGGGCGCCTCACGACGGCCCGATTCCCCGTCGACGGGGGCCCGTATCAACCCGTTTCTTGCCCCGGACCCGCGATGCGCTTCCCTTCGCCCCTGATCGAGGCGCGCCTGGTGCGTCGCTACAAGCGCTTTCTCGCCGACCTGCAGCTTGCCGACGGGTCCGTGATCACGGCCCATTGCCCCAACCCGGGGGCGATGCTGGGACTTGCGGTGCCGGGCGCGCGGGCCCTGTTGTCCGACGTCCGGAGCCCGACGCGCAAGCTCCCCTTTTCCTGGGAACTGGTGGAGGCGGATCTGCCCGGCGGCCGGCAATGGGTCGGCATCAACACGATGCGGCCGAACGCCCTGGTGGCGGAGGCCTTCGCCGCCGGCGGCCTGCCCTGCCTCGCCGGCTACACGAGCCTGCGCCCCGAAGTCCGCTACGCCCGGGCCAGCCGGGTCGACTTCCTCGCCACCGGGGAGGGGATGCCGCCCTGCCATGTCGAGGTGAAGAACTGTCACCTGATGCGCAGCCCCGGCCTCGCGGAATTTCCCGATTGCGTCGCCGCCCGCAGCGCCCGCCACATGACGGACCTCGCGGCCGTCGTCGAGGCCGGGGGCCGTGCCATGGTCATCATCGTGGTGCAGATGTGGGCGGATCGCTTCGACGCCGCGCGGGACCTCGATCCTGCCTTCGACCGGGCGCTTCAGGCCGCTCGGGCGGCCGGCGTCGCCGTCCACGCCCACCGCTGCCGCATCGACCCGGTCGGCATCGCCGTGGCCGACGCCATCCCGGTGCTGTAGGGCGCGCGTCCCAGAAGAACCGCGCGGGCCCGTCAGTCGGCCCGCTCGAAGATCAGGTTGAGGCGGGTGCGAGCGATCCGGCGATAGCCGTGCTGCTCGAGCAAGGCGGGCAGGTCGATCTGCCACTGGTCGGTGCCGTTCTCGACGATGAGCAGCCGCGGGTGGAGGCTCGCGGGGGCGGCCCGCAGGAAGGGTTCGAGGATCAGGTCCTCGGCGCCCTCGACATCGAGCTTCATCGCGTCGATGCGCGCGATGCCCTCGCCGAGGGCGAGATCGAGCAGGGGCACGGCCGGCACACGAATCTGCGCGCCCTCGTTCGTCCCGACGATCTTCAGGCTCGATTCCCCCCGGTTGCGGGGATCCACGAACAGGGTGAGTTCCCCCGCCTTGTCGGCGACCGCGCAGGCCACCGCCTTGACCGTTCCGAACGGATTCTGAGCGATGTTGTAGGTCAGGCGGTCGAACACGTCCGGCTGCGGCTCGACGGCCAGGATCCGGGCGCGCGGCCCCGCGAAGGCCGCCACGAACAGCGCGTAGGCACCGATATTCGCGCCGATATCCAGGAAGGTGCAGCCGGGCTGAAGCTTCGCCCGGAGAAGTGCGCGCTCCTCCGGATCGAAGAACTGCGGCGTGAAGAGCACCTTCTTCTCGCAGTTGTTGTTGTAGGGGTAGAGCCGCATGCGGGCGCCGTAGCGTTCGACGTCCAGAGGGGCGCCGCGCAGCAGCCCGATCGCCACGCGGCGCAGGAACAGGGCGAGGCGTCGCCCGGCCCAGCTCGCGTAGGAGATCCGGCCCGTCTGCCGAGCGATGCGCGCGACGAGGCCGGTGGGAGCGTAAGTGCCGTAGGGCTGCGTGTCTTTCATCGTGCGTGCTGATGCCAGCGCACGGACGCGGCGGCAAGCGACGCCGCCGCGGGAGGATCGAAAGGTCCCGGACATTCCGGGCCGATCAGCCCGCAGCGCCCCCTCCGGGCGAATGCGGTCGGCCGCAGATCAGACCTGACCGTCGCGCCACTTCGGAAGCAGAGGACAATCGTCGAGACCGAATCTGGTGCTCAGACCTGTTCCATTGCGGCAACACAACGACCGAAACCCAGTTCGAGCGGCCTCAATTGCCCGAAAAATAGGCGTCTGCACAAAGGATAGCTTTGCCGTAACCGGGAACCTTTGAGAACGTCGCCCCAACGCAGATCCTCCCGCAGAGTTCCCATCGCCATGCAGCGCTCGCTTCTCGCCCTTTCCGCCGTCCTGCTGTCCTCGGTCTGCGCCTTCGCGGCCGACATGCCGGCGAAGGTGCTGGCGGTCCCTGCCCCGCCCGCGCCGTGCAAGGCCGAGATCACCTTCCCGGCCTATGGCGGCGTCATCAAGCAGAACCCGAACCCGTCCTGCCTGACGCTCGGCGCCTTCGGCGACGTCTATGTCGGCGGTGCGGTCACGGGCTACTTCTACACCCAGCCCAACCAGTACACGTTCTCGCCCGCTCCGCTGCCGAGTGACCGAGCCGGCCGCGTGGACGTCTCAAACCTGATGGGCTTCATCCAGAAGGCCGACGGCCCGTTCCAGTTCTACGCCGCCTTCGGCGCCTACTCGATCCCCGGCCTCGGCCTGCCGATCTACGGCACCTTCGACCAGACGGACCTGCTGTATTCCCCGGCGCCGATCGTGTTCGGAAAGTACGTGATCAACGACAACTGGTCGATCCAGGGCGGTCGGATGCCGACCCTGATCGGCTCCGAGCTGCCGTTCACCTTCCAGAACCTGAACATCTCGCGCGGCCTCCTCTTCGGCCAGGAGAACGTGATCAACCAGGGTGTGCAGGTGAACTACTCGGATGGTCCGTGGGCGGCCTCGTTCGCCGCGACCGACGGCTTCTATTCCGGCGAGATCAACTGGGTCACGGGTGCGATCACCTACAAGATCGACCCCGCCAACACGGTGGGCATCAACGGCGGCACGCACTTCTCCAGCTACACCAATTTCGACTTCGCGGACCCGTTCGGTCGTCGCGGCCTTCGCTTCCAGTACGCCACGCCCGTCTCGCTGCAGAACAGCAGCATCATCAGTGCCAACTACACCTATGCGGACGGTCCCTGGATCGTGACGCCGTACGTCCAGTACACCAACGTGGAGCAGAACGCCGTCCTGGGCCTCGCCGGTGCCGAAACCATCGGCGGCGCCCTCCTCGCCAGCTACGCCTTCACGGACAACTTCGCCCTCGCGGGCCGCGTGGAGTACATCAGCCAGAGCGGCAATCGCAACAATCCGTTCGGTCAGACCTCGGTGCTCTACGGCGCCGGCAGCTCGGCCTTCTCCTTCACCGTGACCCCGACCTTCACCTTCGATCGCTACTTCGTCCGCGGCGAGTTCTCGACCGTGCAGCTCTACGACATCACGCCCGGCCTCGGCTTCGGCCGCAGCGGCCTGAAGACCTCGCAGGAGCGCTACATGCTGGAGACCGGCATCACCTTCTGATCCGTTTCGGACGATCCGGTTTCGGCGAAACGCGGCGGCAGGGCAACCTGCCGCCGCTTTCATGTGCGCCCATGCGCCACCGGAGGGCTTCCGTCCGCGCGCCCGACGGTTCAAGGAGGCGGGACCATGCCCCGACCGATAAGGCCCGAGCCCATGCAGCGCTTCGATTCCGACGGTGTTTCCCTCGCCTACATCGACGTCTCCGCCGTCGGCGGGTCGGGCGACCCGGTCCTGCTGATCCACGGCTTCGCCTCGAACCATGCGGTGAACTGGGTCAACACCCTCTGGGTCCGGGCCCTGACCCAGGCCGGCTACCGCACCATCGCCCTCGACAACCGGGGGCACGGCGAGAGCCAGAAGCTCTACGATCCGGAGGTCTACGGCGCGGACCTCATGGCCCAGGACGCGCGCCGCCTCCTCGACCATCTTGGGATCCCCAAGGCCGATGTCATGGGCTACTCGATGGGCGCGCGCATCGCCGCGTTCCTGGCGCTCGATGCGCCGGAGCGCGTCCGTTCGCTGCTGCTCGGCGGTCTCGGCCTGCATCTGATCGAGGGCAAGGGCCTGCCCGACGGGATCGCCGAGGCCTTGGAGGCGGAGCCCGGCGCACCGGCCCCGAACCCGACGGCCGCCGCGTTCCGCACCTTCGCCGAGCAGACGAAGAGCGACCTGCGGGCCCTGGCCGCCTGTATGCGCGGCTCGCGCCAGACCCTGTCGCGCGCCGAAGTCGCCGAGATCTCGTCACCGACCCTGGTGACGACCGGCACCCTCGACACCGTCTCGGGCTCGGGTCCGGCGCTGGCGGCGCTGTTTCCGAACGGCACCGCCCTCGAACTTCCGAACCGCGACCACAGCACGGCCGTGGGCGACCGCGGTCACCGCACGGGCGTCCTCGATTTCCTGGCCCAGCGGCCCTGAGAGGGCACCACCGCGCCTCAGGTCTTCAGGCGGTAGCCGGTCCGGAAGATCCAGGTCACGCCGGCGAGGCACAGGATCAGGAAGATCAACGCCATTGTGAGGCTGACGCCGACGCCGACATCCGAGGTGCCGAAGAAGGACCAGCGGAAGCCGCTGATCAGGTAGACCACCGGGTTGGCGAGGCTCACCGCACGCCAGAACGGCGGCAGCATCTCGATGGCGTAGAAGCTGCCGCCGAGGAAGGTCAGCGGCGTCACGATGAGGAGGGGCACCAGCTGCAGCTTCTCGAAGCCGTCGGCCCAGAGGCCGATCAGGAAGCCGAACAGGCTGAAGGTGACCGCCGTCAGGAGCAGGAACAGCACCATCACGAAGGGATGTTCGATCCGCAGGGGCACGAACAGGGCGGCGGTGGCCAGGATGATGAGGCCGATGAGGATCGATTTCGAAGCCGCCGCGCCGACATAGCCGAGCACGATCTCGAGGGGCGAGACGGGCGCCGAGAGGATCTCGTAGATCGTGCCGGCGAAGCGCGGGAAGTAGATGCCGAACGAGGCGTTGGCGATGCTCTGCGTCAGGAGCGAGAGCATCATCAGGCCGGGCACGATGAAGGCGCCGTAGGCGACCCCATCCACCGAGGCGACCCGCGAACCGATGGCCGCTCCGAAGACCACGAAGTAGAGCGAGGTGGCGATGACCGGCGCCACGATGCTCTGCAGCGCCGTGCGCCAGAAGCGCGCCATCTCGAAGCCGTAGATGGCGCGGACCGCGTACCAGTTCATGCGCGTTCCTTCACGAGGTCGACGAAGATCTCCTCCAGCGAGGACTGGCTGGTCTGGAGGTCGCGGAAGCGGATGCCGGCGGCGGCGAGGTCGGCCAGCAGCGCCGTGATGCCGGTGCGCTCGCCCTTCGTGTCGTAGGTGTAGACCAGATCCTGTCCGCCCGGCTTGAGGGTGAGATCGTGCCGCGCCAGGGCCGGGGGCAGGGCGGCGAGCGGCTCCTGCAGGTTCAGGGTCATCTGCTTCTTGCCCAGCTTGCGCATCAGCTCGGCCTTCTCCTCCACCAGGATGATCTGGCCCTTGCGGATCACGCCGATGCGGTCGGCCATCTCCTCGGCCTCGTCGATGTAGTGCGTGGTGAGGATGATGGTGACGCCCGTGTCGCGCAGCGAGCGCACCAGGCGCCACATGTCGCGGCGCAGTTCCACGTCGACGCCGGCGGTGGGTTCGTCGAGGAAGAGGATGCGCGGCTCATGGCTCAGGGCCTTGGCGATGAGCACCCGCCGCTTCATCCCGCCCGACAGGGTCATGATCCGCGCGTCGCGCTTCTCCCACAGGGAGAGGTCGCGCAGGACCCGCTCGATATGCGCCGGATCCGGCTTGAGGCCGTAGAGCCCGCGGCTGAAGCTCGTCGTCGCCCACACCGTCTCGAAGGCGTCGGTGGTGAGCTCCTGCGGCACGAGGCCGATCATGCGGCGGGCCTGGCGATAGTCCCGGGCGATGTCGTGCCCACCCGCGAGGATGCGGCCGGCGCTCGCCGTGACGATGCCGCAGACGATGCTGATCAGCGTCGTCTTGCCGGCCCCGTTCGGACCGAGAAGCGCGAAGATCTCGCCTTCGGCGATGTCGAGGTTGATGCCGTCGAGGGCTTTGAGGCCCGAGGCGTAGACCTTGGACAGGTTCTGGATCGCAATGATCGGCTGCATCGAAACTCCGCTGCGGCGTGGCGCCGGCGCGATCGGGGCGGCCTTCTAGCACGCTGCCGGCGTGGGACGGCGCCGAAAACGAGAAAGCCGCCTCGCGGCGGCTTTCCCTGGTGTCGCAGAGGGAAGGATCAGGCCCGCAGGCGGGTCCGAACCTCGCCGAGGCTCTGGCGGACGAGGCCTTCGGCCGTCTCACCCTGCATGCGCTCGCGCAGGATGACCTCCGAAACCTTCACCGCGGCGTCGGCAGCGGCGGCTCGAACCTGGGCGGTCGCTTGGACCTCGGCCTGCGCGATCTTGGTCTCGGCCGACTTGGTACGACGGGCGATGAAGTCGTTCAGGCGGGCATGGCCCTCGTCGGCGATCCGTTGGGCCTCCTCGCGGGCGGACGCCACGATGGCCTCGGCCTCGCGCTCGGCCTCGGCGCGGCGCTTCTTGTAATCGGCGAGGACGCCAGCGGCCTCCTCACGCAGGCGACGCGCCTCGTCGAGTTCGTGGCGGACGCGCTTGGCACGGCCGTCCAGCCCCTTGGTGATCTGGTTGAAGCCACCGACCTTCCAGACCACGGCCATGAACAGGACGAAGGCGACTGCGACCCAGAATTCGGCTTCCAACAACATGCTCGTCGTCCCAACTCGATGGTGTCCGGCGATCCGGCGGGGCCTTCGCCCCTCGGGTCCTGCCGGTCAGGTATGGTTTGGCGTCCGCCTCAGTGCGGGAAGGAGACGCTGTCGAGGGCCTTGGCGAGGGCGGCCTCGTCGGGGCTGCGGCCCGTCAGGCGCTCGACGATGGCCGAGGCCGTCTCGCCGGCGATGCCGCGGACGTTGCCCATGGCCTCGGCGGTGCGGGTGCGAAGCGTCGCCTCGGAGGCGGCGATGCGGGCGTTCAGCTCGGCCTCGAGCGCCTTCCGCTTGGTCTCGGCTTCCTGCGAGAGGGCCGTGCGGGTCTCGAGGGCGATGGCCTGCGCCTTGGCCTGCGCATCGCTCAGGGATTTCTCGTAGGCGGCTCCGGCGGCATCCGCCTCGGCCTTCAGGCGCTGGGCCTCGTCGAGATCGCCCGACAGACGCACGGCGCGGTCGTGCAGGATGGCCTGGATGCGCGGCAGCGCGATCTTGTCCATCAGGTAATAGAGCAGCCCGAAGGCGAGGGCGAGCCAGATGAGCTGGGACGCGAAGGTGTGGCTCTCGAAGGGCGGGAAACCGCCGCCATGTTCGGCGGCCGGCGTCGCGACGAAGCCTTCATGCGTTGCGGTCGAATGGGCCGGCTGAGCCATGACGTCCTTCGCGTAAATTCAAGGAGTGGGGACCGGACGCCTCTGCCATCCCTGCGGGAGGCGGCGTCCGGTCCGGTATCGGTTCGAGATCCGTGACGAGCGTGTCTTAGACGGCGAACAGGAGCAGCAGCGCGACGAGCAGCGAGAAGATGCCGAGCGCTTCCGTGAGGGCGAAGCCGAGGAGCAGGTTGCCGCGCTGGCCGTCCGCGGCCGACGGGTTGCGGAGCGCGCCGGCGTAGAACTGGCCGAAGAGGTTGCCGAGGCCGATGGCGGCGCCCGCCATCCCGAGACAGGCGAGGCCGGCACCGATGTACTTGGCAGCTAAGGGATCCATCAAATTGCTCCTGGTGTCCGTGTCGTCGTTGCGTGGAGAGAAATCCGGCCGCGATCGCGAACCGGGGACGGAAGGGGGTGTCCCGGCCCTCGGCCGGGATGACCCGGCTCAGTGGCCGGGATGCAGGGCGTCGCTGAGATAGATCGAGGCGAGCGTCGCGAAGACGTAGGCCTGCAGACCGGCGACGAGGAACTCGAGAGCCGTGACGGCGACGCTGAGGGCCAGGGGCAGCGGCGAGATGGCCCCCCAAGCGCCGGCGGCGAGCAGCGCCGGGACGAAGCCCGCGAAGATCTTGAGCGCGATGTGACCGGCCAGCACGTTGGCGAAGAGACGAACCGCGAGGCTGATCGGACGCGAGATGAAGGACACGATCTCGATCGCGACGATCATCGGCAGGAGCCAGCCGGGCACGCCCGACGGAACGAACACCTTCAGGAACTTCGTGCCGTGGGCCATGAAGCCGTACACGATGACGGTGCCGATCACGAGGAAGGCCAGCGCGAAGGTGACGATGATGTGGCTGGTCACCGCGAAGGCGTAGGGGATCATGCCGAGCATGTTCAGCACGAGCACGAACATGAAGAGCGAGAAGATCAGCGGCATGAAGCGCTCGGAGCCGTGACCGGCGGATTGGCGCAGGGTCGAGCCGATGAACTCGTAGAAGATCTCGGCCATGGACTGCATGCGGCCCGGCACCACCGAGCGGCGGGCGGTGGCCACGACGGTGATCAGCGCGATGATCCCGACGGCGGCGAACATGTAGAGCGCGGACTGGGTGAACGCGATCTCCTGGTTGCCGATATGACCGAAGGAGACCAGCGGCTTGAGCTCGAACTGGTGGATCGGATCCATCTTTACGGCCATTGCCGCTCCCGCCCTTCTGACTCTCGGCCGGCCAGACGGCCCGCCACCACCGGTGCCGCGCGAGCGGCATGATTTCAATTCGGTTCGCCGCGTGCGCGGCGCTTCCCCGAGAACCGCTAGCGGTCCTCTTCCTTCGTCGGCGCCTTGGGAAGAGACCCCGAGGCGCGCATGACGTTGTAGACGCCGGTGACGAACCCCAGCATCAGCAGGACGATCAGTCCCCAGGGTTTCGTCCCGAGGTAATGATCGAACATCCAACCGAGAATGCCCCCGGCGAGGACGCCCGCGATGAACTCGGTCGAGAGCCGCATCGCCTGGCCGAGAGGAGAGGGCCCGGCCGAAGGACCGGGACGCGTCGAATGACCGGGAGGGGCACTCGGCCGCTTCCGCTCAATCTGCGTCTCAAGACGTTTGAGCCTCTGAGAGAGGTCCGCGTCCAGTGCTTTCTTCCGCCCGTCCCCGCCTTCGTCCGCAGTTTCGTTGCCGCTCACGGCGAGAACTCACATTGGCGAGAGCGGAGGGAACCGGCGGAACGCCTCCTTCAAGCGGGGCGCACCATAGTTTCGCCCACCTTGGGTGTCAAGGCGCCCTCGACCTTACGTAAGATATTGTTGCACCACGAGAAATCGGTGTTTTGCCGATCCGCCCCCCGGTGTTCTCGCACCGGGCCGACGGCAGCGGGCGAGGCCGTCGCGCGACGGCCCCGCTTCGGGGATCTCAGGCGCCCAGGAGGGGCTTGATCACCTTCTCCATGCCCTCGATGGTCATCTCGCCCTTGAAGCGCTCGCCGTTGATGAAGAACGTCGGGGTCGAATCGACCTTGAAGGTGTCCATGCCCTTCTGCTTCACCGCGTTGACGGCGCCGTAGAGCTTCTGGTCCTTCAGGCAGGCCTCGAACTTCTCCTTCGAGAAGCCGGCCTGGCGCAGCATCTGCTCCATGGCATCCACCGGCGATTGCGGCTTCTGGACGTAGGCCCAGGCCTGCTGCTGGTCGAAGAGCAAGTCTGTGATGGGATAGTACTTCGCATCGCCGTCGCAGCGGGCCAGCATGAAGGCCGCCGTCGCCAGCGGGTCGAGGGGGAACTCGCGGAGGGTGAAGCGCACCTTGCCGGTGTCGATGTAGCGCTCCTTGAGGGCCGGCCAGGTGTTCCTGTGGAAGGCGGCGCAGTGCGAGCAGGTCATCGAGGCATACTCGATGATCGTCACCTTGGCGTCCTTCGGGCCGAGCCAGACGTCACCGAGCGGACCGGGCTCCATCAGGGTCGACAGGTTCGCGTCCTCCGCCGCGGCCGGGAGGGTGAACCGGGGCAGGAGGATCGCCGCGCCGACGGCAAGGCCGGTGGCTTTCAGGGCATCGCGTCGGGTGATCATGATCGGGAGGGCTCCGGTCGCGGACCAAATCTTCTCGTCAGCGATGCGGTAGAATCCTGCAGGCGTCCTGACAAGGCTGCGCGGCGCGCCTAGCGCTTGTGTGTTGTCGCCACCACCGCCGTTCCGAGGCGGTCGAGGGCGTCTCGCAGGGCGTCGTGCTCGATCGCCTGGACCGCAAGCGCCACTTCGCCGCGGCGGACGGGATCCACCACCGGCGGCGCGGGGCGACGCCCGATCCGGTCGACCCGTCCCTGGCGCATCACGATCTTGCCGACGCAGGCCCAGCCGTAATGGGCATTGATGCGCTGGATCACCACCGGCGCGAGGTGCTGCAATTCGAGGGCGAACACGCCTTCGACCCGAACCACGAGGGTGCCGGGATCGGGGCGCCCCTCCTCCTCGCGCCGACGCCGGCGCGGCCATTCGAGCTTCGAGGGCTGGCAGTACCGCGCGAGCCGCTCCCCGACGATCTCGGGCCAGGCGGCCAGAATGTCGGTGGAGGCGAACCCTTGCGCCGCGAAGGCGGGGCCGATGCAGCCCTTCAGCAGCTCGGCGAGGGGTTTGACACGCGCCATGCGCAGGGTTTCCGTAGTGTCCGACCGGGACGAGATCGAGGCTCCGATATCGCCCGCAATGGTTAGCATGCCGTTCCGTCCGGCCGAAGCGGGGCGCCGCCCCCCGCCCGACGACACGTTCAGGCAGGTCGGCCCTGGAGAAGTCGGCCTTGGACGCACCCGGCCGGCGGTCTATGGACGAGCTTCCCCATCACGCGCCGGTGCCCGTGCCCCACACCCCAGTTCCAGCCCCCGAGGCCGCGGATCTCCTGACCTGGTACGACCGGCACCGCCGCGTCCTGCCCTGGCGGGCGCTGCCGGGCGAGACGCCCGATCCGTACCGGGTCTGGCTCTCGGAGGTGATGCTGCAGCAGACCACGATCGCGGCCGTCAAACCCTATTTCGCGAAGTTCCTGGCGCGCTTCCCCACCGTCGACGACCTTGCGGCGGCGCCCGAGGAGGCGGTGATGTCGGCCTGGGCCGGGCTCGGCTACTACTCCCGGGCCCGCAACCTGCACGCCTGCGCCCGGGCGGTGGCGGCGGCCGGGCGTTTTCCCGACACGGCCGCGTCCCTGCGCAAGCTGCCGGGCATCGGCGCCTACACGGCGGGCGCCGTCGCGGCGATCGCGTTCGACCGTCAGGAAGCGGCGGTGGACGGCAACGTCGAGCGGGTGATGACGCGGCTCTTCGCCGTCGAGACCACCCTGCCGGCGGCCCGCCCCGAGATCCGGGCGCTGACCCAGGCCCTCGTGCCCGCGGACCGGCCCGGCGACTTCGCCCAGGCGGTGATGGATCTTGGCGCCACGCTGTGCACGCCCAAGCGCCCGGCCTGCGCCCTCTGCCCCTGGATGGCCCCCTGCCGCGCCCGGGCCCTCGGCCTTCAGGAGACCTTCCCCAGGAAGGTGAAGGCCGTGAAGGGCACCCTGCGCCGGGGTGCGGCCTTCGTGGCGATCCGCAGCGGCGACGAGGCGGTCCTGCTGCGCACCCGGCCGCCCGAGGGTTTGCTGGGCTCCATGGCCGAACCACCGATGAGCCCCTGGGAGCCCGACTACGATCCGGCCCAGGCCCTCCTGGACGCGCCGCTCGACGCGCGCTGGCGGCGGCTGCCGGGCCTCGTCCGACACGGCTTCACGCATTTCCCCCTGGAGCTGACGGTGTTCGTCGCCAAGGTGGCGCTCAGCACGACGCCGCCGCCGGGCCTGCGCTTCACGCCGCGCCGCGACCTCGACGGGGAACCGCTGCCAGGCGTGATGAAGAAGGTCCTGGCACACGCCTTCGATCCGAAGCCGGAGGCCGCGGAGCCGCTGGCGGAAAGGGCTGCCAAGCGCGGCAGACCGAAGGCGATGCGGAGCCTCACGGATACGCCGCTCTTCGTCGAGCCCGAGTCGGAGGCACCCGCTGCGTCGCCGCGCTTCCGCCCGGTGCCCAAGCCCGCCCCGCGCCCGGCGCCGGCCCCGATTCCCGACGGGTCGATCGACGAGTTCGAAGGCCCGGCCGAGGCGGCACCCCCGGCCGCCCCCCGCAGACGGGGACGGCCGCGGTCGCGCTGACCGGCGCCCCTCAGGCGGCCGAGCCCATGGCGGAGCGCATCTGGGCGCGGAAGACGTCGATGAGCACCGGCTTGCCGTTCCGGGTCGCATGCCAGAAATCCCAGCCGTTGCAGGCCGGAAAGCCCTGCACCAGGGCGCCGATCTTGTGGATCGAACCCGTGGCCGGTCCGGCCATCAGGGTGCCGTCGGGACGCACGATGGCGCTGTGCCGGCCGCGCGCGTCGGTCAGGGTCTCGCCGGCGCGGATATGCCCGGCCTCGATGACGCTGAGGAAGGCGACGCGGGGCTCGGCGCGCTTGCTCGGAGCCACCAGCAGGGCGGCCTGCGACAGGGGTTCGACGGCGTCGATGCGGGCGCGGGCCGCCTCGGCGTAGACCGTCTCGCGCTCGATGCCGATGAAGTGCCGGCCGAGGCGCCTGGCGACCGCACCGGTGGTGCCGGTCCCGAAGAACGGGTCGAGCACCACGTCGCCGGGATTCGTCGCCGACAGGAGCGTGCGGGCGAGCAGTGCCTCCGGCTTCTGCGTCGGATGGACCTTCTGCCCGTCGGCGCCCTTCAGGCGCTCGTCGCCGGTGCAGAGCGGGATGAACCAGTCGGACCGCATCTGGACGTCGTCATTGCCGCCCTTCAGCGCCTCGTAGTGGAAGGTGTAGCCCTTCGACTCCGCGGAGCGGGAGGCCCAGATCAGGGTCTCGTGCGCGTTGGTGAAGCGCTTGCCGCGGAAGTTCGGCATCGGGTTGGCCTTGCGCCAGACGATGTCGTTGAGGATCCAGAAGCCGAGATCCTGCAGCGTGGCGCCGACCCGGAAGATGTTGTGGTACGAGCCGATGACCCACAGGGTGGCGTTCGGCTTCATCACCCGGCGCGCGGCCGCCAGCCATTCGCGGGTGAAGGCATCGTAGGCGGCGAAGGTCGAGAACTTGTCCCAGTCGTCGTCGACCGCGTCGACCCGGCTCTGGTCGGGACGCAGGAGCGCGCCGTCCCCGAGCTGAAGATTGTAGGGCGGATCGGCAAAGACGCAGTCGACGCTGGACGCCGGAAGGGCGTTCATCGCAGCGATGCAGTCTCCGACGAGGATCTCGTTGAGGGGGAGACGGTCTTCGAGAGGAAAACGCTTGGCGGCGGGTACGAGACCCATCCGCGGCGCCGACACGGGCCGCCCGGTACGCGAGACACTTTTCCGGGCGACGGTGTCGGCAACCGCGGTACGCAGGGAAGCCATGGCAAACACCGGTTACGCGACTGACCGGCAGACCTTGGCCCCGTTAACGTAAAGGGCGGGTTGCCGGGACGAAGACAAGGCGTCTCGATTTGGGGCTGCAATTTTTGCCGGGTTGGTCGTTCGAATGGACACGAGGCTATTGCGACAGCATCGCCGCTCGAACGAGCAGGTCTCGAAAGATCTGAGAGACCGGCCGCAACCGTCCCAGCGGACCCTGTAGCGGCCCAGCCGGTGCCGCGATCGGCACCGGGTCCACCCAGCCTGGACCTCACAGCTCCGCGGAAAGAGAAAATTCGTCTCCGGCGCCCCTCGCGACCCCGTCGCAGACCAGGGTTTCACTGAGCGCAACGCTGATTTCGTTTTTCCGCATCCCACCGTTGCGCAGCGACGCCGGCTGCAACGCGGTCTCGGCGATTTCACTGGTGTTCCAGCATTGCCGTTTCGTCATCGCAAAGCCCGCGGATATTCGACAATATGGCCACACACAACCAGTGATGAATAAACCGTTATAGCCTCAATTTCGGCCCCGGCCGCCACATTTGTCCGGTCTCATTTTGGCCCTGTTCCGCTTCATTTTGCCGGCCATCCGAAACAACAAAGGGAATGCGGATGACCATCAAGCCTGTTCGTGGGGCCGCTGCCATCATCGGGACCGTCGTGACACTTGCCGCCGTTCAGCCAGCCAGCGCCCAGAGCGGTGCCGCCTCCTGGTACGCGAGCGGCCATCGGACGGCGAATGGCGAGCGCTTCAATCCGAACGGGATGACCGCCGCCCATCGCACGTTGCCGTTCGGCACCCGGGTCCGGGTCGAGAACAAGCGCAATGGCCGTTCGGTGGTGGTGCGCATCAACGATCGTGGCCCGTTCATCCGAGGCCGGATCATCGATCTCGCCAAGGGCTCGGCCCGCGCCCTCGGCATGGGCGGCACGACCTACGTCGCCCTAAGCGTGGTGAACTGAGCTTATCGGGCCGGTCGGCGTTGTGAGAGGGACCGGCCGGCCCCATCTGGTCGGTGAAACCGAGAGCTCAGACCCTTATGGCAAAGCCGCTGATCGTCGAAATCCCCCATGAACTCGGCCTGGCCGAAGCCCGTCGGCGCATCGCGGACGGGATCACCCAGGCCGACGGGTTGTTCGCCAAGGCGGGTGTCGCCGTCGAGAAGATGGCGTGGACCGACGACCGCCTCGACTTCGCGATGGCTGCCCTCGGCCAGAAGGTCGACGGGCAGGTGGATGTTCGCCCCGAGACCGTGCGGGTCGAGGTCCGGCTGCCGCTGTTGCTGGCCCTGTTCGCGCAGCAGATCCAGAAGAAACTTGGCAACGAGGGCAACCTGCTCCTGACCAAGAAATGACGAGTGCCGCCGGCATCGCGCCCGGAACCTCCCTCGGCGACGGACTGTTCCACCGGTCCGCTCCCCGAGGCTCTTGAGAGGCGCAACCGATGTCGAACCCCGGCCCGATCCCCGAAGTCCCGGTGCCCGAGACGCCCTACGAGGCGCCTCAGACCCCGCCCCCCGGCCCGGACACCCCCGGGACCGACGTGCCGGGGACGACCCCCACCGAAGCGCCCGACGTGACGCCCACCGAAATCCCGGTCAACGATCCGGATATCGGCCCGGCCATCGCCCCCGATCCGATGCCGACGGGCCCCGCCAACCCGACGATGTGAGCGGGGCACGACCGCGGGTTTGCAAGGGCATTCCGATTCCGGGTTTGTTCGAAGGCGCGGTCGCTGCCATAAGCCGGCCCCATGGCCGCTCCCCCGCTCCTCACCCTCCAAGACGTCGCGCTCACCTTCGGCGGCACGCCGCTGATCGAGCGCGCCGAGCTCGCGATCTCCCCCGGCGAACGCACCTGCCTCGTGGGTCGCAACGGCTCGGGTAAGTCCACTTTGATGAAGATCGCCGCGGGGCTCGTGGAGCCCGACCGGGGCGTGCGCTTCGTCCAGCCCGGCACCACGATCCGCTATCTGGCGCAGGAACCCGACTTCTCCGGCTTCGAGACGACCCTCGATTTCGTCGAATCCGGCCTGACCCACGGGGATGACGCCTACCGGGCCCGCTACCTGCTCGAGAGCCTGGGCATGACCGGTGCCGAGAACCCGAAGAGCCTCTCGGGCGGGGAGGGGCGGCGGGTCGCCCTGGCCCAGGCCCTGGCGCCGGAACCCGACATCCTGCTCCTCGACGAGCCTACCAACCACCTCGACCTGCCGGCCATCGAGTGGCTCGAATCCGAGCTGAAGAGCGTGCGCGGCGCCCTCGTGCTGATCAGCCACGACCGGCGCTTCCTGTCCGCCCTGTCGAAGACCACGATCTGGCTCGACCGCGGAGTCACCCGCCGGATCGAGCAGGGCTTCTCCACCTTCGAGGCCTGGCGCGACGCCTTCTTCGAGGAGGAGGAGCGCGACCGGCACAAGCTCGAGCGCAAGATCGCCGACGAGGAGCACTGGCTGCGCTACGGCGTCACCGCCCGGAGGAAGCGCAACGTGCGCCGCCTCGGCAACCTTCATGCCCTGCGCAAGGAGCGGCGCGAGGATCGCCGGCCCGTCGGCACCGCGACCATGACGTCGATGGAGGCTGAGAGCTCCGGCGCCCTGGTGATCGAGGCCAAGCACGCGGCCAAGGCCTACGGCGCCCGCAAGATCGTCGACGATCTCTCGCTTCGGGTGATGCGCGGCGACCGCCTCGGCATCGTCGGGGCCAACGGCGCCGGCAAGACCACGCTAATCAACCTGCTCACGGGGCAGCTCCCGCCCGAGTCCGGCACGGTGGCGCTCGGCACCAACCTCAAGATGATGCTCCTCGACCAGGCCCGTGCGGTGCTGGAGCCGACCATGACGGTGACGGAGGTGCTCACCGGCGGCAGCGGCGATTCGGTGAACGTCGGCGGCGTCAGCCGCCACGTCATCGGCTACCTGAAGGATTTCCTGTTCGCGCCCGAGCAGGCCCGGACCCCGGTGAGCGTTCTCTCGGGCGGCGAGCGCAACCGCCTGCTCATCGCCCGCGCCCTGGCCCAGCCCGCCAACCTCCTCGTCCTCGACGAGCCCACCAACGATCTCGACCTCGAAACCCTCGACCTCCTGCAGGAAATGCTGGCGGATTATTCCGGCACCCTGATCCTGGTGAGCCACGACCGCGACTTCCTCGACCGGGTCGTCGGGAGCGTGCTGGTCAGCGAAGGGGAGGGCCGCTGGGTCGAATATGCCGGCGGCTACACCGACATGATCGCCCAGCGCGGGGAGGGCGTGCAGGCCCGGGCGGCCGCCGGGCGGACCGAGAAGGCGGAGGCCCGCGCCGACGCGAAGGATCGCGCCAAGGGCGGCGATGCGGGAGCCCCGGCCGGCAAGCCCAAACTCGGCTTCAAGGACCAGCACGAGTTGAAGACCCTGCCGGACCGGATGAAGAAGCTCGAATCCGATATCGCCAAGCTGCGCGAGGTCCTGGCCGATCCGGGACTCTACGCGCGGGACCCGGCCCGCTTCGCGAAGGCATCGGATCTGCTCGGCGTCGCCGAGACCGAATTGGCCAAGGCCGAGGACCGCTGGCTCGAACTGGAGATGCTGCGCGACGCCTGAGCGAGGCTCATGCGGCGCCCCGGCCTTCATGATGCCGTGAACGCCGTGTGAAGTGCCGCCCTGGCGTTCGCTCCCGCGCGCCTGCCACCGGGGTCCGACGTGTCCGCCGCTTACGCACTCCGTGACCGATCCCGCCGCCTCGGCTGGGCTGCCGGCCTGCCCGGCCTCGCCCTGATCCTCGGCCTGTCCGCCGCCTGGTTCACGCCGCGCCTCGAGTCGCAACTCGGCGAAAAGGCCGATGCGGTGGCTCGGGCGACGGCGACGCCCGGCTCCGAGCCGTGGCTGCGCGTGTCGGTCGAGGGGCGAGACCTCGTGGTCACCGGCGAGGCGCCGGATGCCGCGACCCGCGATGCAGCGTATCAGCGGCTCGCTGCCCTCGACGGTGTCCGGCGAATCGTCGGCCCCGTGGGCGTGGTCGAGCCGGCTTCGCCCTTCCTGTGGATCGCGACCAAGGGCAGGGACGGGGTCGACGTGACCGGCGTGCGGCCAGCCGAAATCGGCCCGAGCGCCCTGGCCGAGCAACTCTCCCCCGCCCTCGACCCCGGAACCGCCCTGCACGACCGCGCCCGCGCCGCCCTCGGCGCGCCACCGGACTTCGCCGCGGCGGCCGCCTATGCCCTGGCGCGGCTGCGTGCCCTCGCGCCCGGCGGCCGGGTGATGCTGGAGGACATGCGCCTCTCGGTCGTGGGCGAGGCGGCCTCCATCGCCGACGACGAAGCCTTGCGGACGGCCCTGGCCGATCTGCCGACCGGCTATGGTCTCGGCCAGGTCGAGATTCGGCCGGCGGTCGTGCCGGATTTCCGCTTCGTCGCGTCTCGGGAGCCGGGGGGCACCCTGACGCTCTCGGGCCACGTGGTCTCGGACGCGGCGCGCGCCGAGATCCGGGCGCAGGCGGCACAGGCCTCGGAGACGGGGCGGATCGAGGACCGGATGCGCAGGGCGCGTGGCCTTCCGCTCGGGGTCGATGCAGCCGCGATGGCGCGTTTCGCCCTGAGCCTCGCCGCATTGCTGCAGGAGGGGAGCGTCACCGTCGCCGATGCGCGGATCGCACTCGAGGGCGTCGCCCTCGACGCCCAGGCGATCCCTGAGATCGAGGGATTGTTGCGCGAGGGGATGCCCGCCGGGCTGAGCCGGGGCGGCGCGACCCTGAGCACCCGACCGCTCTCGCCCTATCAAATCCTGCTCCGGCGCGACGCGGAAACCGTAACGCTGTCCGGCCACCTGCCGGATGCCGAGGCGCGCGAGGCCCTGCTCGGGACCTTTCGTCCACGGCTGTTCCGCGAGCGCCTGATCGACCGCACCCGCCTCGGCGAAGGGGCCCCGCCCGAGCTCGCCCGGGTGCTGCGCGCGACCGCCACGGCCCTCACCCTGCTGGGGCGGGGCGAGGCCCGGTTCGCCGATCGCGCGATCACCCTGACGGGCGAGAGCCTGTATGCGCAGGGTGGCCGGCGCGTTTCCGAAGACCTGTCGGCCGCGATGCCGCCGGGCTGGACCGCGGAGATCTCGGTGACGACCCCCGACGCAGCGTCGGCCTGGACACCGGAGCGCTGCGTCGCTGCGCTCGGGACCAAGCTCATGGGCCAAGCCCTCATATTCCCGCCCGGAAGCGCGATTCTGACGCCGGCCTTCTACCCCCTCCTCGATGGGATTGCGGCACTGGGCAAGACCTGCCCGACCCTGCGCCTGGTGGTCACGGGCCATCTCGATCCGAGCGGCGCCACCGCGGCACCGAAGCCTGTCGTCGAGACCGCGGTGGACAGCACGGCGTCGCTCGACGCGGGCAAGGATGCCGGCAGAGCACCGAGCAAGGCACCGGCCGGATCCTCCGGCTCGCGTGCCTCGGATAAGGCGCCCGGCAAGTCCAATCCGAAGGACAAGGCCGTCAGGACCGAGGCGAAGCCGGCGGCTCAATCGGAGCCCGCCCCCGATCTTGCGCAGGGCCGTGCCCTCGCGATCGTGGAGTATCTGCTCCAGGCCGGCCTTCGTTTCGAACAGGTCGCTGCCGCCCCGGCCGGCTCGCCGCGTCCGGCTGGCCAGGGCGTCGGGATCGAGTCACGGTCATGACGATCCGACGGAGACGAAGGGCGTGACGCTCCTGGCAACCCTGCTCTGGCCCCTCGCGGCTGCCAGCGCCCTCCTCGGCGGCGCCATCGGCGCGCTGACGGGCCTGCCGCGGACACCGACTGCGCGCCGGAGCGCCGGCCTTCTCGTCCTGGCAGCGGGTCTGGCCGGGGGCCTCGCCGCCGGGGGCTTCCTTTCGGGGCGGGCAGGCTTCTGGCTGGAGGCCGGGGCGCTCGGACTCGGGTCCTACCTGATCGGAGCGATCCTGGCGGCCGGGGTCACAGACCGGATGGGCACCCGGTCGTGAGACGACGAATCCCGTCGGCGTCGCGCCGGCCTGTGGCATCCGCAACACAATCGACTCGAAACTGCGTCCGTTGCCCGACCATCGAGGAGACTTTCCGGACGGTCTGTCGTTGGTCTCGACGCGCTTCTCCGAACGGACATGGGACCGGCGAATCAGAGACCTGATGATCGAATCTTCAGCACGTCCCCGACCTGTGGACCTCACGTCCTGCGATCGGGAACCGATCCACATCCTCGGCGCGGTTCAGCCCTTCGGTTTCCTCATCGCGGTCTCCCCGGACTGGATCGTGGTCCGGGCCTCCGAGAATGCCGCCGGGTGGTTGGGGCAGTCGGGGGCCGATGTGCTCGGCCTTCCCCTGGCCGACCTGATCGACGCGGAGGCGATCCACCTGATCCGCGGTCACCTTCAGGCCCTGCGCGGGCCCGATGCCATCGACCGGATTTTCGGCACCGTCCTGCAGGCCGGAGGTGCCCCCTTCGACATCGCGCTGCACATCTCGGACGGCATCATCGTCATCGAGGCCGAGCCGAGCGTCAGCGAACACCTCAACGCCGGCAATCTTGTGCGCAGCATGGTCGGACGCCTGCAGCAGACGGTGGGTTTCGACCCGTTCTGCCGGGAGGCCGTGCGCCAGATGCGGGCGCTCACCGGCTTCGATCGCGTCATGGTCTACCGCTTCGACCCGGACGGCTCGGGGGTGGTGATCGCCGAATCCGCACGCTCCAGCCTCGCCCCCTATCTCGGACTGCATTACCCGGCCTCGGACATCCCGAAACAGGCGCGCGCCCTCTACGAGCGCAACTGGCTGCGCATCATCGCGGATGTCGATGCCGAACCTGTCGCCGTGCTGCCGCAGCGCGATCCCCACGGCCGACCCCTCGACCTGTCGATGAGCACCCTGCGCACGGTGTCGCCGATCCACCTCGAATACCTGCGCAACATGGGGGTGGCGGCCTCCCTGTCGGTGTCGATCCTGCGGGGCGGCAAGCTCTGGGGCCTGTTCGCCTGCCATCACACCGAGGCCCGCCACATCTCGCTGGAGCGCCGAACCGGCGCCGAACTGTTCGGGCAGATGTTCTCGCTGATCCTGGAAAGCCGGGAGCGCGAGGCGGAGGCCGCCTACGAAGGCAGTTCCCGGGCGCTGCACGACCGACTGATGGGTGCGCTCGCCTCGGGCGGAACGAGCCTCGAGAACATCACCGATTTCCTCGACGACATCGCGGGAATCGTCACGTGCGACGGCATCGGCGTCTGGGTCAACGGCGAGATCACCCTGCGGGGGGCGACCCCGACGGCGGAGGAATTCACCGGTCTCGTGCGCTTCCTCAACCGGACGGCCGCGAGCCGGGCCTTCGCCACCCAGGAGATCGGCGCGGTCCATCCCCCGGCCGCCGACTACCCCGAGCGGGCCGCGGGACTCCTGGCGATCCCGATCTCGCGGGCGCCGCGGGATTTCCTGGTGTTCTTCCGTCGCGAGATCGCGCGCACCGTCACCTGGGCCGGCAATCCGGAGAAGCCGGCGAGCCTCGGACCGAACGGTCTGCGCCTCACGCCCCGCAAGAGCTTCGAGGCCTGGACCGAGGTGGTCCGGGGGCAGGCCGCCCCCTGGAGCGCGGTGGACCTGCGCATCGCCGAGGCCCTGCGCATCACGCTGCTCGAGGTCATCCTGCGCCTCACCGATTCCGCCGAGAAGGAGCGCAAGACCGCGCAGGAGCGCCAAGAGCTCCTGATCGCCGAGCTGAACCATCGGGTGCGCAACATCCTCAACCTGATCCGGGGCATCGTCGCCCAAAGTCGCTCGGGGTCCGACAGCGTCGAGGATTTCGCCGGCGTCGTCGGGGCGCGCATCCAGGCCCTGGCCCGGGCGCACGACCAGATCACCACCACGAACTGGGGACCGGGTTCCCTGCGCGACCTCATCACCCTGGAGGCGGAGGCCTATCTCGACCAGCAGGCGGGCCGGGTCCGTCTGGACGGCACCGATGTCCTCCTGGATCCCCAGGCGTTCTCGACGCTTGCCCTGGTCATCCACGAGTTGATGACGAACTCGGCGAAGTACGGCGCCCTGTCGGAGGGGGTCGGACAGGTGGACGTGGCCTGGGAGCGCGATGCCTCGCAGTGCCTCGTGATCCATTGGCGCGAGAGCGGCGGCCCGCCGGTGAAGCCGCCGAGCCGCCGCGGCTTCGGCACCACGCTGATCGAGCGCTCGATCCCCTACGAGCTGAAGGGCGAGGCGGAGATCACCTACGAACTCACCGGCCTGCGCGGCCGCTTCGCCGTGCCGGCGCGCTACGTGCGGGCCGCACCGACCGTCGCCGCCCCCCTGTCGCGGGAGCGCGACCGGACGCCCGAACTCGATGCCGCGGCGTTGTCCGGGACCGTCCTGGTGGTCGAGGACAACATGATCATCGCTCTGGAGGCCGAGGAGATCCTGTCCACCCTCGGGGCGAGCGCGGTCGACATGGCGGGATCCGTGCACGAAGCCCTGCGGCAGATCGAGGCGGCGCATCCGAGCTTTGCCCTCCTCGACGTCAATCTCGGCGCCGAGACGAGCCTGCCGGTCGCCCGACGCCTGATCGCGGCCGGCGTGCCCTTCGTCTTCGCGACGGGCTACGGCGAGAGCTTCCGAATCCCGTCCGAGCTCGGCGCCGTGCCGATGATCAAGAAGCCCTACACCGCGGATACCCTACGCCGGGCCCTGGCGAGCACGCCCCCCCGGGACTAGCCCGGCGCCTGCGCCGCCTCGAACAGCGCGAAGGCACGTTGCGCACCACGGATCGCGGCGGCGTGATCCGCGACCGGGCGCGTCCCGAGCCAAGTCGCGAAACTCGGCCAGAGGCGGAGCCCCGCGCCGTGCCGGAGGAAGCGGGCGTTCCCGTGGACCAGCGGGTCCGGGCTCGCCAGGACCTGACGGAGCAGAACCTGGCCGCCGAGGCGCGAACCTTCCAGAACGTAGAGGAGACCGGGCGCCTCGGCGCTCGACAAGGTGGGGGGCAGGGGGGCAGGCGCGACCTCCGGAGGGGAAATCGCCAGCCCGGACAGGTCGGCCTGCAGGACCGTGGACCGGCGGCGGGCCGCCCAGTCCGGCGGCAGGTCGGCGGCATCGGCCCCGTCGAGCCAGGTCTCGATCTGCGCGAAGGGGTCACGCATCGCCGACAGGAAGCGCACATAATCGGCTCGCCGACTCAGGTCGTAGGCGACGAACCCCGCATCGAGGCGCCGATGGGCCGCATCGGTCTCGGCGCGCAGGGCGAAGCGAAGATCGCGCGGTGCATCCGCACCACCCCGCCGCGGCTCCGGATCTCCCGCGTCGACGGACCCCCTGGCCGTCCCATCCATACCGCGTTTCCCTGTTATTTGGCCCCGTCGCCATTCTTAGCCGATCTCGGGCCCCCGCCAAGGACTTATCACAGGGTACCTGCACGACCCCGGCTCGCTCTCGCGGCCCGGTCCGCAACGCTGAAGGCCCAGGATCGACCATGTGGCTCCTCTACGGTTTCGTCCTCCTAGCCGGCATCGCGAACGCAGTGCAGTCGGGCGTGAACGCGACGCTCTCCAAGAACCTGGCGCAGCCCTTCGCCGCAGGCATCGTCGTCTCGCTGGCCGGGGGCGCGACCCTCCTCGCCCTCGGCCTGGTCCTCGGTCGTTTCGCCTTTCCGAGCCTCGGCGACATGCGGGCCGTGCCGCTCTGGGCCTGGTTCGGCGGCGTGGTCGGGGCGCTCCTCATCCTGTCCCAGCTGTTCGCCGCGCAGCAGATCGGGGCCGCGCCCTATCTGGGGCTTCTCATCACCGCCGGCGTCATCACCTCCATCCTGCTCGACCATTTCGGCTGGATCGGGTTCGAGCAGCATCCCCTCACCCTCTGGCGCGCCCTCGGGGGCGTGCTGATGATCGGCGGTATCGCCCTGGTGGCGCTGTTCTGAACCGACGGACGCTTGTCATCGGCGCGTGGAACCGCGATGCCTGCCGCGGCGTCGATGCCGCGCCCCGCAACGATCCCGTCCGTGTCCAGAGCCCCCAATGAACATCTTCCAGGACATCGTCAGCCGCTTCAGCCAGACCGTGACGGCCTATGCCGGCGATACGGTCCTCATGCAGGCGATGGTCTCCGCCGCCGCCAACGTAATGGTCGCGGACGGGGAGATCGCCAGCGCGGAATTCGATACGGCGCTGGCCGGCCTGCAGGCCAATCCCATCCTCGAGAAGGGCTACGACCGGCTGATGCTCGAGAGCGAACTCTACGACGGGATCGCCCGTGCCCGGACCCGGGCGGGCCGGGCCGAGAACCTGCGCCGCGTCGCCGCCATCGAGGGCCGGGGGCAGGAGGAGCGCGAAGCGACATTCCTGATCGCGGCGGACGTGGCCGACCTCGACGGCATCGCCGACGTGGAGGCGCAGGCCCTCGAGGAAATCGCCACCGCGCTGGGCCTGGACCGGGCCGCGTTGCTCGCCGCATCCCCTGTCCGACGCCCGGTTCCGTAGCGTGCCGGAGCGCCTTGTCCCGCAAAGCCCTTGATCAAAGGACGGCAAGCCTCTAAGCGGGCCCCCGTCTTTCGCCCGGCTCGACAACGCGTCGAGCGACAGCCCGGGCGACCGCTCGTGTGAGCTTGCCGCAGGAAAGAGACGATGGCCAAAGAGAAATTCGCGCGTACGAAGCCGCACTGCAACATTGGCACGATCGGTCACGTGGATCACGGCAAGACGTCGTTGACGGCGGCGATCACGAAGGTTCTGGCCGAGACGGGCGGAGCGACGTTCACGGCCTACGACCAGATCGACAAGGCGCCGGAGGAGAAGGCGCGCGGGATCACGATCTCGACGGCGCACGTGGAGTACGAGACCACGAACCGGCACTACGCGCACGTGGATTGCCCCGGTCACGCCGACTACGTGAAGAACATGATCACGGGCGCGGCGCAGATGGACGGCGCGATCCTGGTGGTGTCGGCGGCCGACGGCCCGATGCCGCAGACGCGCGAGCACATCCTTCTGGCCCGCCAGGTCGGCGTTCCGGCGCTGGTGGTGTTCCTGAACAAGGTCGACCTCGTCGACGACGCCGAGCTCCTCGAGCTCGTCGAGATGGAGGTGCGCGAGCTCCTCTCCAAGTACGACTTCCCCGGCGACGACATCCCGATCACCAAGGGCTCGGCCAAGGTGGCGCTGGACAACGGCGACAAGGCGATCGGCCATGACGCCGTGCTGGCGCTGATGGCGAGCGTGGACGCCTACATCCCGCAGCCGGAGCGTCCGATCGACAAGCCGTTCCTGATGCCCATCGAGGACGTGTTCTCGATCTCGGGCCGCGGCACGGTGGTGACGGGTCGAGTGGAGCGCGGCATCGTCAAGGTCGGCGAGACGGTGGAGATCGTGGGCATCCGCGACACCCAGACCACGACGGTCACGGGCGTCGAGATGTTCCGCAAGCTGCTCGACCAGGGCCAGGCGGGCGACAACGTCGGCGTGCTGCTGCGCGGGACCAAGCGCGAGGACGTGGAGCGCGGCCAGGTCGTGTGCAAGCCCGGCTCGGTCAAGCCCCACACCAAGTTCAAGGCCGAGGCCTACATCCTCACCAAGGAGGAGGGCGGCCGCCACACGCCGTTCTTCACCAACTACCGCCCGCAGTTCTACTTCCGCACCACGGACGTGACCGGCGTGTGCGTGCTGCCCGAGGGCACCGAGATGGTGATGCCCGGCGACAGCGTGACCATGGACGTCACCCTGATCGTGCCGGTGGCCATGGAAGAGAAGCTGCGCTTCGCCATCCGTGAAGGCGGACGCACCGTCGGCGCAGGCGTCGTCGCCGCCATCAACGAGTAGACCCGCCGCCATCGGGCGCCCCTCGCGGGACACCCGACCGGTGACACGACGCGGCGCCCCGGATCGCTCCGGGGCGCCGTTGTCGTTTCCGAGGTCCGCGTTTCCCAGGTCCGCGTTTCCAGGGTCCGCGCCGGCCTGAGAGCCGTCGCGAAGGTTCTTCGCCGACGACGCCGTTTGACCATTGCGAAGCCCTCGCGACCGGTCTATAGCAGCGCCGCGGCGGAGGACTCGTCCTTCGCATAGGAGTGTAGCTCAACTGGTCAGAGCGCCGGTCTCCAAAACCGGAGGTTGCGGGTTCGAGTCCCTCCACTCCTGCCATTTGGCCGCATCAGACCCGTCGATCCTCCCAGCCCTCTTCCCTTTCAGCAGATCGCTCCTCAGCGAAGTCCGGCCGGGCGCAGTCGACAAGCCCGGCGACTTGCGTTAGAGCGGTCGCCTTCCGAGATCGATGAAGGCCGTCGATGCAGGCTCCTCCCCGGAGCCGCCGCGTCGCGCTTTCCCGAAGCTCGGGCCGATCTCCCTGTTGTTGGCGCCATGGCATCGAACGAAGCATCGAAGAAAGTGGATCTCGCGCGCACCCCGCAGCGCGGCTCCACCACGCCGACGCCCCCTCGGGCGACCCCGCCGGTGCGCCCCGCGCAGAAGCGCGTGGGTCCGGCCGAGTTCCTGAGCCAGGTTCGCGACGAGGGCCGCAAGGTCACGTGGCCGACCCGCAAGGAGACCGTCGTGACCACCGTGATGGTGTTCATCATGGTTGTGGTGGCGAGCATCTTCTTCACGGTGGTGGACCAGGCGCTGCGCTATCTCGTGACTCTGATCCTCGGGGTCGGCGCCTAACAACTTCTCGGCCCGGGCGCGCTGCGGCGTGATCGGGCTGACTGACGTCAGGATTTGGTGAGAACCGTGTCGAAGCGCTGGTACATCGTCCACGCCTACTCGAATTTCGAGAACAAGGTCGCGCAGTCCATCAAGGATCAGGCGGCCCAGCGTGGCCTGATGGAGCTGTTCGACGAGGTCATGGTTCCGACCGAGAAGGTTGTCGAGGTGCGCCGGGGCCGCAAGGTCGATGCGGAACGCAAGTTCTTCCCCGGCTACGTCCTGGTGAAGTGTGACCTGACCGACGAGGTCTACCACCTCATCAAGAACACCCCGAAGGTGACGGGCTTCCTGGGCGCCGACAAGTCTAAGCCGGTTCCGATCCCGGATGCGGAGGCCGAGCGCATCAAGGGGCAGGTCGCCGAGGGCGTCGACCGTCCCAAGCCCTCCGTGTCCTTCGAGATCGGCGAGACGGTTCGGGTTTCCGACGGTCCCTTCGCCTCCTTCAACGGCACCGTCGAGGAGATCGACGAGAGCCGGTCGCGCCTCAAGGTCGCCGTGTCGATCTTCGGCCGCGCCACGCCGGTCGAGCTCGAATACGGGCAGGTCGAGAAGGTCTGATCCGGCCCCATTTCGGGTGAGCCGTCCCCGGCTCGCCCCATGTCCCTTCCCGCCCGGCCTCGGCCGCGCGCGAAACCACCGTCCCGCGCGACGGTGTCATACGCGGGAGGCCCGCCCGGTTCGCCGCCGGGGTCCACGGACCGAACCGCGACCTGCAACCGCCCGTTTCGTCCGCGCTGAGGCCAGCCGGATGCCGGGCATTCTTTGGGAGCAGTCCCTATGGCAAAGAAGATCACGGGCTACGTGAAGCTTCAGGTTCCGGCCGGCGCCGCGAACCCGTCGCCGCCCATCGGCCCCGCGCTCGGTCAGCGCGGCCTCAACATCATGGAATTCTGCAAGGCCTTCAACGCGAAGACCTCCCAGATCGAGAAGGGCACCCCGATCCCGGTCGTCATCACGGCGTACCAGGACCGCTCCTTCACCTTCGAGATGAAGCAGCCGCCGGTTACCTTCTTCCTGAAGAAGGCCGCCGGCCTGAAGATCGGCAAGAAGCCGGCTTCCGGCTCGAAGACCCCGGGCAAGGCCGGCTCCAATGTCGGCAAGGTGACCGAAGCGCAGCTGCGCGAGATCGCCGAGAAGAAGATGCCCGACCTGAACTGCGACTCGGTTGACGCCGCCGTCGCCATGATCCGTGGCTCCGCGCGGGCCATGGGCCTCGACGTCGTCGCTTAAGGGGAGGGCACAATGGCACACGAAGGCAAGCGCATCCGCGCCGCCCGCGAGGGCATCGACGCGCTCAAGCTCTATCCCATCGACGAGGCGATCAAGCTCGTGAAGGAGAAGGCCAGCGCCAAGTTCGACGAGACCGTCGAGATCTCGATGAATCTCGGCGTCGACCCGCGCCACGCCGACCAGATGGTCCGCGGCGTCTGCAACCTGCCCAACGGCTCCGGCCGCACGGTGCGGGTGGCGGTGTTCGCCCGCGGCGCCAAGGCCGACGAGGCCAAGGCTGCCGGCGCCGACATCGTGGGCGCCGAGGACCTCCTCGAGATCGTCCAGAGCGGCAAGATCGAGTTCGATCGCTGCATCGCGACCCCCGACCTGATGCCGCTCGTCGGCCGTCTCGGAAAGGTGCTCGGCCCGCGCGGCCTGATGCCGAACCCGAAGGTCGGCACCGTGACCATGGACGTGAAGGGCGCCGTCGCCGGCGCCAAGGGCGGCTCCGTCGAGTTCCGCGTCGAGAAGGCCGGCATCATCCACGCCGGTATCGGCAAGGTCTCGTTCGACGCCGACAAGCTCGTCGAGAACATCAAGGCTTTCGCCGACGCCGTCTCCAAGGCGAAGCCCGCCGGCGCCAAGGGCCAGTACGTCCAGCGCGTCGCCGTGACCTCCTCGATGGGTCCGGGCGTGAAGGTCGAGCCCGCGAGCGTCCTCACCGCCTGATCCTTCAGGCTTGAACAGAATAGAAGCGCCCGGCCTCGCGGCCGGGCGTTTTCGTTTGTGCTCAGGCTCGCCGGAAGGGCTTCTCGGCTTGCGGCCGGTCCGAGCCCTCGGGGACTGCGTTCCCCGACCACCGCGCACCGGCGGTTGGGGTTCGACCACGATCAAAGAGCCGTGAGGGAGGAATGCCCCGCGCCGTTCCAGGAGCGGACGGTCGTCGGAGCGCCCAAGAAAAGAACACAGGAGGGTGACGCCTTCGCGTAGGCCTGTGCTAGGTATGCAGTCATGCGATGCTCCCTCTCCGTGACCTCGAAGCGACGCATCCTGTGCGTCTTTCCCGCCTACACGCCGTCCTTCGGGACCTTCTCTCACGCCTACCCCCTGATGGGCGGCGTGAAGGCCTTCATGCCCCCGCAAGGGCTCCTGCTGATCGCGGCCTACATGCCCGAGTCGTGGGAGTACCGGTTCATCGACGAGAACATCGCCCGGGCCGGCGCAGCGGACTTCGCCTGGGCCGACGCGGTGTTCGTGTCCGGCATGCACATCCAGGCCCCGCAGATCCGGGATATCTACGCCCGCGCCCACGCGGCCGGGAAGGTGACGGCGCTGGGCGGCCCCTCGGTCTCCGGCTCCCCCGAGCAGTATCCCGAATTCGACTACCTGCATCTCGGCGAGATCGGTGACGCCACCGACGAGCTGGTCGCGATCCTCGACCGCGATGTCTCGATCCCGGCGGCCCAGGTCCGCCTGGAGACCAAGGAGCGGCTCCCGCTCTCGGACTTCCCGGCCCCCGCCTACGAAGCGGCGCCCCTCAAGCGTTACCTCATCGGATCGCTGCAATTCTCCTCGGGTTGCCCCTATCGCTGCGAGTTCTGCGACATCCCGCAGCTCTACGGCCGCCAGCCGCGCCTGAAGAGCCCCGAGCAGATGCTTGGTGAGCTCGACGCCATCATCGCGCAGCCAGGCCATCCGGCGGTGGTCTACTTCGTCGACGACAACTTCATCGGCAACCGCAAGGCCACGAAGGACATGCTGCCCCACCTCGTGGCGTGGCAGAAGAAGAACGACTATCCGCTCCAGTTCGCCTGCGAGGCGACGCTGAACATGGCCAAGCAGCCCGACATCCTCGAGCTGATGCGGCAGGCCAACTTCATGACCGTCTTCGTCGGCATCGAGACGCCCGAGGAGGACGCCCTCGCGGGAATCGACAAGAAGCACAACGCCGCCGTGCCGATGTACGAGGCGATCGAGACCCTGAACCGCTTCGGCCTCGAGGTGACCTCGGGCATCATTCTCGGCCTCGACACGGACACCGATCAGTCGGAGCAGAAGCTCATCGACTTCATCGACAAGTCGGCCGTGCCGGTGCTGACGATGAACCTCCTGCAGGCGCTGCCCAAGACGCCGCTCTGGGATCGCCTGACCCGCGAGAACCGCCTCGTCCACGATGCGGCGCTCGAATCGAACGTGCTCTTCAAGCGTCCGCACGACGACGTCGTGGCCTCCTGGCGCCGGGCCATCGCCCACGCCTACGAGCCGGCGCAGATCTTCGAGCGATTCCGGCACCAGGTGGAGGTGACCTACCCGAACCGGATCAAGACGCCGGTCAGGGGCAAGCTTACCCGCACCAACCTGCGCCGCGGCCTCGTGCTCGGCTTCAACATCGCTGTGCGCGTCGGACTGCTGTCCGATTACCGGCGGGTGTTCTGGCGCGCCGCCGGCCACGCCCTGAAGCGCGGACAGATCGAGGCGGTGTTCAACATGGGCTTCGTCGCCCACCACCTCATCCGCTTCACCCGGGAAGCCCTGCGCGGCGAGCACAATGCCTCGTTCTACGCCGCCAAGGCGGACCAGAAGCGCGACGCCCGCGAGCCCTGGTGGCGGGCCGCCCGCAAATTCCTGCCGACCTGACAGGCTTTTGCGGCCCATCCGCAGGCGGCTTCGGGCCGCCTGCGGCGTCAAGGGAAAAGCGTCGCCTGCGACGGAATAATCGCCCCGGGGCACTTGGCAGGCTGCTTGCAAGGCTCTATAGACCCCGCTCAACGTTTTCATACATGAGAAAGGAATCGACCGATCGGTCGCATTCCGATTGAGAGATCGCCTGGGCAACCAGGTGATGTTGGCCGGAAGGCTTTGAGGGGCATGAAACCCCTTCTGAGCTTCGTCCGGCCATGTCCTGTCCGAGACTGCAGGCGCCGGGTCACCGGCTTAATCCACACGCCTGCACAGACTGGGAAGACCGAAATTCTACTGCCCTCGCCGGGTCCGCATCGCGCGGGCAGGGTGAGGCATCGGTTTGAACCATCTCACCCATGTCGTCCACCCGTTCCGGGGGGCGGTAGGGGACAGGGCCGTGAAGCGTCGCCAAGGACGTTCCGGCTTCGTGTTAAGCCGAGTTCCGTCCCGGGCGGCATGTGCAACCGGCGGACCCGTTTTCGGGTTCCGCCAACCGGAGAGAGCCCCAGTGGACAGGACAGCCAAAGCTGATCTCGTCTCGACGCTCAACGGCGTGTTCGCGAACACCGCCGTCGTCGTCGTGGCCCACTACAAGGGCCTCACGGTCGCCGACATGCAGAAGCTGCGCTCGCAGATGAAGCAGGCCGGCGCCACCGTGAAGGTCACCAAGAACCGCCTCGCCAACATCGCTCTCGATGGCACGGACGTCGCCTCCATCAAGCCCCTCCTGAAGGGTCCGACCCTGCTCGCCTATTCGAGCGATCCGGTCGCGGCCGCCAAGGTTGCGGTGGACTTCGCCAAGGTCAACGACAAGCTCGTGATCCTCGGCGGCGCCATGGGCACGACCGCCCTGAACCCGGACGGTGTGAAGGCCCTCGCCTCGCTGCCGTCCCTCGACGAACTGCGCGGCAAGATCGTGGGCCTCATCCAGGCTCCCGCGACCAAGATCGCCCAGGTCGTCAACGCACCGGCGGCCAAGCTCGCCCGCGTGTTCGGGGCCTATGCCACCAAGGACGAGGCTCAGGGCGAAGCGGCCTGAGGCCGCATCGCCCTTTTCAACCCATCCGTTCAAACCGATATCCAAGGGAATACCAACATGGCTGATCTTGCCAAGCTCGTCGACGACCTGTCCTCGCTGACCGTTCTCGAGGCTGCTGACCTCGCCAAGATGCTCGAAGAGAAGTGGGGCGTCTCGGCCGCCGCTGCAGTCGCCGTGGCTGCCGGCCCGGCCGCCGGTGGTGGCGCTGCCGCCGCCGCCGAGGAGCAGACCGAGTTCACGGTCATGCTGACCGCCGCTGGCGACAAGAAGATCGAGGTCATCAAGGAGGTCCGCGCGATCACCGGCCTCGGCCTCAAGGAAGCCAAGGACCTCGTCGAGGGCGCTCCGAAGGCCGTCAAGGAGTCCGTCAACAAGGAAGAGGCCGAGAAGCTCAAGGCTCAGCTCGAGAAGGCTGGCGCCAAGGTCGAGCTCAAGTAAGACACTGCGATGGGCCGTTCCGGCCCGTCACTCTCCGTCGGGCCCCTCCGGGCCTGACGGCACCAACGGCCCGCGGGTTCACGCCCGTGGGCCATGGTCGCTTCAAGCGGCCCGACCGGCCCGCGCAAGGGCCACGGGATTTTCAGTTCGGGAAGGCGTCGTCCGGCGGGGCGGGCCCGAAGCCTGGTTGCGGGAGGCAGACGCCTTCCCCGGGCACCCGGTACGCGGGACGTAGGAGCGAGGTCACCCATGGCCAACACGCTGGTCGGTCGCAAGCGGATTCGCAAATTCTTCGGCAAGATCAAGGAAGTCGCCGAGATGCCGAACCTCATTGAGGTTCAGAAGGCGTCCTACGACCAGTTCCTGATCATGGATGAGCCGGAAGGCGGACGGGGCGACGAAGGCCTGCAGACCGTGTTCAAGTCGGTCTTCCCGATCTCGGACTTCTCCTCGACGGCCCTCCTCGAGTTCGTGAAGTACACGTTCGAGCAGCCGAAATACGACGTCGACGAGTGCCGCCAGCGCGGCATCACGTACGCTGCCCCGCTCAAGGTCACGCTGCGCCTCATCGTGTTCGATGTGGACCCGGATACCGGTGCGAAGTCGGTCAAGGACATCAAGGAGCAGGACGTCTACATGGGCGACATGCCCCTGATGACGGAGAACGGCACCTTCATCGTCAACGGTACCGAGCGCGTCATCGTCTCGCAGATGCACCGATCCCCGGGCGTGTTCTTCGACCACGACAAGGGCAAGACCCACTCGTCGGGCAAGCTCCTGTTCGCCGCCCGCATCATCCCGTATCGCGGCTCCTGGCTCGACGTCGAGTTCGACGCCAAGGACATCGTGCACGTCCGCATCGACCGGAAGCGCAAGCTCCCGGTGACGTCGCTGCTGTTCGCCCTCGGCCTCGACGGCGAGGAGATCCTGTCGACCTTCTACAACCGCGTGATCTACGACCGGGACGGTGCCGACTGGCGCGTGCCCTACGACGCCGAGCGCCTGAAGGGCTTCAAGGCCTCCGTCGACCTCATCGACGCGGAGTCCGGCGAGGTCGTGCTCGAGGCCGGCAAGAAGCTGAACGCCCGCAACGCCCGGCAGATCGCCGAGCGCGGCGTGCAGTTCCTCAAGGCCACCGACGAGGACCTGATCGGTCAGTACATCGCCGAGGATCTCGTCAACGCCAAGACCGGCGAGATCTGGGCCGAGGCCGGCGACGAGATCTCCGACAAGCTCCTGAAGAGCCTCGAAGAGGTCGGCGTCTCCGAGCTTCCGGTTCTGGACATCGACCACATCAACGTCGGTCCCTACATCCGCAACACCCTTGCGGTGGACAAGAACTCGGCTCGCGAAGGCGCGCTGTTCGACATCTACCGGGTCATGCGCCCGGGTGAGCCGCCGACCCTCGACACCGCCGAGGCGATGTTCCACTCGCTGTTCTTCGATTCCGAGCGCTACGATCTCTCGGCCGTCGGCCGCGTGAAGATGAACATGCGCCTCGACCTCGACGCCGAGGACACCGTGCGGACGCTCCGCCGCGAGGACATGCTCGCGGTCGTGAAGGCGCTGGTGGACCTGCGCGACGGCAAGGGCGAGATCGACGACATCGATCACCTCGGCAACCGCCGGGTGCGCTCGGTCGGCGAGCTGATGGAGAACCAGTACCGCCTCGGCCTGCTCCGCATGGAGCGCGCGATCAAGGAGCGCATGTCCTCCGTCGACATCGACACGGTGATGCCGCAGGACCTCATCAACGCGAAGCCCGCGGCCGCGGCCGTGCGCGAGTTCTTCGGCTCGTCGCAGCTTTCGCAGTTCATGGACCAGACCAACCCGCTCTCGGAAGTGACGCACAAGCGTCGCCTCTCGGCGCTTGGCCCGGGCGGTCTGACCCGCGAGCGCGCCGGCTTCGAGGTGCGCGACGTTCACCCGACCCATTACGGCCGCATCTGCCCGATCGAGACGCCGGAAGGCCCGAACATCGGTCTGATCAACTCCCTCGCCACCTTCGCGCGGGTGAACAAGTACGGCTTCATCGAGACCCCCTTCCGGCGGGTGAAAGACGGCGTCGTCACCACCGACGTCGCCTATCTCTCGGCGATGGAGGAGGCGAAGTACTACGTCGCCCAGGCCAACGCGCAGATGGACGGGACCTTCAAGCTGACGGAGGACCTCGTGGTCTGCCGTCGGGCCGGTGACGTCATCGTCGTGCCCCCCGATCGCGTCGACCTCATGGACGTGTCGCCGAAGCAGCTCGTCTCGGTCGCCGCCGCGCTCATCCCGTTCCTCGAGAACGACGACGCGAACCGCGCGCTGATGGGCTCGAACATGCAGCGCCAGGCGGTGCCGCTGGTGCGCGCCGATGCGCCCTTCGTCGGCACCGGCATGGAGGCCGTGGTCGCCCGCGACTCCGGCGCCGCCATCGCCGCCCGACGCACCGGCATCGTCGACCAGGTGGACGCCACCCGTATCGTCATCCGGGCCACCGAAGAGGCCGACGCCAACAAGCCCGGCGTCGACATCTATCGCCTGCAGAAGTTCCAGCGCTCCAACCAGTCGACCTGCATCACGCAGAAGCCGCTCGTTCGCGTCGGCGAGGCCGTGAAGAAGGGCGAGATCATCGCCGACGGTCCCTCGACGGAGTTCGGCGAGCTCGCCCTCGGCCGGAACGTGCTCGTCGCGTTCATGCCGTGGAACGGCTACAACTTCGAGGACTCGATCCTGCTCTCCGAGCGGATCGTGAAGGATGACGTGTTCACCTCGATCCACATCGAGGAGTTCGAGGTGATGGCCCGAGACACCAAGCTCGGTCCGGAAGAGATCACCCGTGACATCCCGAACGTCTCCGAAGAGGCGCTCAAGAACCTCGACGAAGCCGGCATCGTCTATATCGGCGCCGAGGTTCACGCCGGCGACATCCTGTGCGGAAAGATCACGCCGAAGGGCGAGAGCCCGATGACGCCCGAGGAGAAGCTCCTCCGCGCCATCTTCGGCGAGAAGGCGTCCGACGTGCGCGACACCTCGCTCCGGGTTCCCCCGGGCGTGACCGGCACGATCGTCGAGGTCCGGGTGTTCAACCGCCACGGCGTCGACAAGGATGAGCGCGCCCAGGCGATCGAGCGCGAGGAGATCGAACGCCTCGCCAAGGACCGCGACGACGAGCAGGCGATCCTGGATCGCAACACCTACGCGCGTCTCGCCACGGTCCTCATCGGCCAGGCGCCCATCGCGGGGCCGAAGGGCTTCAAGAAGGAGGCTACGCTCACCCGCGAGCTCCTCAGCGAGTACCCGCGTTCGCAGTGGTGGCAGTTCGCCGTCATCGACGACCGTCTCATGACCGAGATGGAAGCGATGCAGAAGCAGTACGACGAATCGAAGAAGCGCCTCGAGCAGCGCTTCCTCGACAAGGTCGAGAAGCTGCAGCGCGGCGACGAGCTCCCGCCCGGCGTCATGAAGATGGTCAAGGTCTTCGTGGCGGTGAAGCGCAAGATCCAGCCCGGCGACAAGATGGCCGGTCGCCACGGCAACAAGGGCGTCGTCTCCCGGATCGTGCCGATCGAGGACATGCCGTTCCTGGAAGACGGAACGCATGCCGACATCGTCCTGAACCCGCTCGGCGTGCCCTCGCGCATGAACGTCGGCCAGATCCTCGAGACTCACCTGGGTTGGGCCGCGGCCGGACTTGGCCGCAAGGTCAGTCAGGCGGTGGATGCCTACCTGCGCAGCAACGACATCGCGCCCCTGAAGGCAGAGATGGAGGCGATCTACTCGCCGTCCGAGCTGGAAGGTCTGACTGATGAGGAGATGGCGGAGGCCGCCAACAACGTGCGCCGCGGCGTACCGATGGCGACCCCGGTGTTCAACGGCGCAAAGGAAGCCGACATCGAGCAGATGCTGGAGATGGCCGGTCTCGACCGGTCGGCCCAATCGACGCTCTATGACGGCCGCTCGGGCGAGCCCTTCGATCGTAAGGTGACGATGGGCTACATCTACATGCTGAAGCTGCACCACCTCGTGGACGATAAGATCCACGCCCGGTCGATCGGCCCGTACTCCCTGGTCACCCAGCAGCCGCTGGGCGGAAAGGCGCAGTTCGGCGGTCAGCGCTTCGGCGAGATGGAGGTCTGGGCCCTCGAAGCCTACGGCGCCGCGTACACGCTGCAGGAAATGCTCACGGTCAAGTCGGACGACGTCGCAGGCCGCACCAAGGTCTACGAGGCCATCGTGCGCGGCGACGACACTTTCGAGGCCGGCATCCCCGAGTCGTTCAACGTGCTCGTCAAAGAAATGCGCTCGCTGGGTCTCAACGTGGAGCTCACCTCCTCGAAGAAGCTCGCCAACGACCAGATCGAGCCGCCCGCAGAGGCGGCCGAATAACCACCGCATCACGCTCCCGCGCCGGGTTCGACCCCGGCGCGGTCGGAGCGGGGAGGGGCAGGGCCTCCCGTTCTACGGTCAGTGACGATCCGGCCGGTCGTTGCGCCGCATCCGTTTTCAGCACGCGGTCAGCCCCTCGGCGGAGGGTGCGCCACGTCAGCAGGAGTAGATCATGAACCAAGAGGTCATGAATCTTTTCAACCAGCAGGCTCAGCCCCAGAGCTTCGACCAGATCAAGATCTCGATCTCGTCGCCGGAGAAGATCCTCTCGTGGTCTTTCGGCGAGATCAAGAAGCCCGAGACGATCAACTATCGCACGTTCAAGCCCGAGCGTGACGGCCTGTTCTGCGCGCGGATCTTCGGACCGATCAAGGATTACGAGTGCTTGTGCGGCAAGTACAAGCGTATGAAGTACAAGGGCGTCATCTGTGAGAAGTGCGGCGTCGAGGTCACCCTCGCGCGCGTCCGGCGCGACCGCATGGGCCATATCGAGCTCGCCGCCCCCGTCGCCCACATCTGGTTCCTGAAGTCGCTGCCCTCGCGCATCGGCCTGCTGCTCGACATGGCCCTCAAGGACCTCGAGCGGATCCTGTACTTCGAGTCCTACTGCGTCATCGAGCCGGGCCTCACCCCCCTCAAGGAGCGTCAGCTCCTGTCGGAGGAGGAGTACCTGCGCGCTCAGGAGGAGTACGGCGAGGACAGCTTCACCGCCATGATCGGCGCCGAGGCCATCCGCCGGATCCTGCAGGAGCTCGACCTCGACGGCATCGCCGATGCCCTGCGCGAGGAAATCGCTACCACCACGTCCGAGCTGAAGCCCAAGAAGCTCCTCAAGCGCCTGAAGATCATCGAGGCCTTCCAGATGTCGGGCAACAAGCCCGAGTGGATGATCCTCACCGTGGTTCCGGTGATCCCGCCGGACCTGCGCCCGCTCGTCCCCCTGGACGGCGGCCGCTTCGCCACGTCCGATCTCAACGATCTCTACCGCCGCGTCATCAACCGCAACAACCGGCTCAAGCGGCTGATCGAGCTGCGGGCGCCGGACATCATCATCCGCAACGAGAAGCGCATGCTTCAGGAAGCGGTCGACGCGCTGTTCGACAACGGCCGCCGCGGTCGCGTCATCACGGGCGCCAACAAGCGTCCTCTGAAGTCGCTCGCCGACATGCTGAAGGGCAAGCAGGGCCGCTTCCGTCAGAACCTCCTCGGCAAGCGCGTCGACTATTCCGGCCGTTCGGTCATCGTCGTCGGTCCGGAGCTGAAGCTGCACCAGTGCGGCCTGCCGAAGAAGATGGCGCTGGAGCTGTTCAAGCCGTTCATCTACGCGCGCCTCGACGCCAAGGGCTTCTCCGCCACGGTGAAGCAGGCCAAGAAGCTCGTGGAGAAGGAGAAGCCGGAGGTCTGGGACATCCTCGATGAGGTGATCCGCGAGCATCCGGTAATGCTGAACCGCGCGCCGACCCTGCACCGCCTCGGCATCCAGGCCTTCGAGCCCAAGCTGATCGAGGGCAAGGCGATCCAGCTGCACCCGCTGGTCTGCACCGCCTTCAACGCGGATTTCGACGGCGACCAGATGGCCGTGCACGTCCCCCTGAGCCTCGAGGCTCAGCTGGAAGCGCGCGTCCTGATGATGTCGACCAACAACATCCTGCATCCGGCGAACGGTCACCCGATCATCGTGCCGTCGCAGGACATCGTGCTCGGCCTCTACTACCTGTCGATCGTGGCCGAGGGGGCGATCGGCGCCTTCGACCCGACCAACAAGCAGAACCCGATGCAGGGCGTCTTCGGCAACATCGGCGAGCTCGAGCACGCCCTGGCGGCCAAGACCGTCAAGCTGCACACGAAGATCCGCTGGCGCTGGAACGGCATCGGCCCGGATGGCGAGCCGCTGACGAAGACCTACGACACCACGCCGGGCCGGGTGATCCTGTCCACGGCCCTGCCGCAGCACGCCAAGGTGCCTTTCGACGTCGTCAACAAGCTGATGACCAAGAAAGAGATCTCCGCGATGATCGACACCGTCTACCGCCACTGCGGTCAGAAGGAGTCGGTGATCTTCTGTGATCGCATCATGGCGCTGGGCTTCAACCACGCGTTCAAGGCCGGCATCTCGTTCGGCAAGGACGACATGGTCGTGCCTGCGAACAAGTGGTCGATCGTCGGGTCGACCCGCGATCTGGTCAAGGAGTTCGAGCAGCAGTTCAACGACGGCCTGATCACCCAGGGTGAGAAGTACAACAAGGTCGTCGACGCCTGGGGCAAGTGCTCGGCCCGGCTCGCGGACGAGATGATGGCCGCGATCTCTGCGGTCCAGAAGGACGAGAACGGGACCGACAAGCAGGTCAACTCGGTCTACATGATGGCGAATTCCGGCGCCCGCGGCTCCCGCGAGCAGATGCGCCAGCTCGCCGCCATGCGCGGCCTGATGAGCAAGCCCTCGGGCGAGATCATCGAGACGCCGATCATCTCGAACTTCAAGGAAGGCCTCGACGTGCTCGAGTACTTCAACTCCACCCACGGTGCCCGTAAGGGTCTCGCGGACACGGCGTTGAAGACCGCGAACTCTGGCTACCTGACCCGCCGTCTCGTCGACGTGGCCCAGGACGCCGTCATCCGCGAGGTCGATTGCGGCACCACCAACGGCATCCGCATGCGCGCCATCGTGGATGCCGGCCAGGTCGTGGCCCCGCTCGCCATCCGCATCCTCGGCCGCGCCACGGCCGAGGATCTGGTGGCCCTCGACGGCACGGTGATCGTCAAAACTAACGAGACGATCGAGGAGAAGCACCTGCCGGCCATCCAGGCCGCCGGGATCCAGGAGGTCAAGATCCGTTCGGTGCTCGTCTGCGCCACGAAGAGCGGCGTCTGCGCCACCTGCTACGGGCGCGATCTCGCCCGCGGCACGCCCGTGAACATGGGTGAGGCCGTCGGTGTCATCGCGGCGCAGTCGATCGGCGAGCCGGGTACCCAGCTCACCATGCGCACCTTCCACATCGGCGGCGCCGCCCAGATCTCCGACTCGTCCTTCATCGAGTCGAGCTTCGAGGGCACGATCAAGATCCGGAACCGCGCCCTGGCACGGAACTCGGATGGCGATCTCATCGCCACCGGCCGCAACGTCTCCATCGTCATCGTCGGTGTCGACGGGACCGAGCGCGCCAACCACCGCCTGCAATACGGCGCGAAGTTGCGCGTGGACGAGGGCGACACCGTCAAGCGGGGCCAGCGCATCGCCGAGTGGGACCCCTACACCCGTCCGATCATCACCGAGACGGACGGTGTGGTGGCCTACGAGGACCTCATCGACGGCCAGTCGATCACCGAGACCACCGACGAGTCGACCGGCATCGCCAAGCGCGTCGTCATCGACTGGCGCGGGACGGCCCGCACCGCCGACCTCAAGCCGGCGATGCTGGTGCTCGATGCCGACGGCAAGCCGATGAAGCTGCCGCGCGGCTCGGACGCCCGCTACTTCCTGCCCGTCGACGCCATCATCGGCTACGATCCGGGTGCGAAGGTGAAGGCCGGCGACATCCTGGCCCGCGTCTCCGCCGACTCGGCCAAGACCCGCGACATCACCGGCGGTCTGCCGCGGGTGGCGGAGCTGTTCGAGGCCCGTCGTCCCAAGGACGCGGCCATCATTGCGGAAAAGTCGGGTACGATTCAGTTCGGGCGCGACTACAAGAACAAGCGTCGCCTGACGCTGACGCCGCACGATGGGTCCGAGGCGGTCGAGTACCTGATCCCGAAGGGCAAGCACATCCACCTTCAGGACGGCGACGTGGTCGAGCTCGGCGACTACATCGTCGACGGCAATCCGGCCCCGCACGACATCCTGGCGATCAAGGGCGTGGAAGAGCTCGCTGCCTACCTCGTCAACGAGATTCAGGAGGTCTACCGGCTGCAGGGCGTGTCGATCAACGACAAGCACATCGAGGTCATCGTCAGGCAGATGCTGCAGAAGGTCGAAATCACCGACGGCGGCGATTCCGACATCCTGACGGGCGACCAGATCGACCGGACGGAGCTGGCGGAGATCAACGAGAAGCTACTTGCCGAGGGCAAGAAGCCGGTCGTGGGCGTTCCGGTCCTCCTGGGTATCACCAAGGCAAGCCTGCAGACGAAGTCGTTCATCTCGGCGGCGTCGTTCCAGGAGACCACCCGCGTGCTCACCGAGGCGGCGGTCAACGGGAAGATCGACTACCTCGAAGGACTCAAGGAGAACGTGATCGTCGGGTCGCTCATCCCGGCCGGCACGGGCTCCATGGCGGCCGAGATCCGCGCCGTGGCGCGGCGTCGCGACAACCTCATCCTGCAGCAGAAGGCCGCCGAGAGCGGGGCTCAGACCCTCTCCGAGCTGCCGCCCGCCGCGGAATAAGCGACCGCTCCAGCGCGACGAACAGGAAGGGGCCGCCCCAAGGGGCGGCCCCTTTCGCATGGGTGCCGTCCGTCCGGATCTGCTCCGCGTTCGTGCCCCGCAACTTCATGAACTTGTAACGGAATGGGTTGACGCGGGGCGAATCCGCCTCTATCAGGCCCTCATTGAACGGCTGGCCGTAGGCAGCAATCGATCGTGAGGCCCAGAGCCTCGATCCAGGCTTCCTAAACGCATCCGACTTCAACAGACGAACACGTGTCAGCCCGGCACGATCGCTTGCTCCGATGCAGGTGATCCTCTGCTTGCAACGGCGCGCCAAAGGCTGACATCAGCCTGGGGCGCGGCTTTGCGTTTCGTCGCACGCCACGTGCGATGCCGGGGCCGGCCAGAACGAGATTTGGATTTCGACGGTCACCGCTGCAGGTGACGCGTTTCGAGAGGATTGGCATGCCGACGATCAACCAGCTGATCGCTCAGCCGCGCAAGGCGCAGAAGAGCCGCAACAAGGTGCCGGCGCTCGACGCCTGCCCGCAGAAGCGTGGCGTCTGCACCCGCGTCTACACGACGACCCCGAAGAAGCCGAACTCCGCGCTCCGCAAGGTTGCCAAGGTTCGCCTGACCAATGGCTTCGAGGTCATCGGTTACATCCCGGGCGAGGGCCACAACCTTCAGGAGCACTCCGTGGTGATGATCCGCGGCGGCCGCGTGAAGGACCTTCCCGGCGTGCGCTACCACATCCTGCGCGGCGTGCTCGACACGCAGGGCGTCAAGGGTCGCAAACAGCGCCGCTCCAAGTACGGCGCCAAGCGTCCGAAGTAAGACCGATATTCGCGCACCCTGTAAGGATGTCGCCGGCCTCCCAGAGGCTCAAGGCGGCCTGCGCAGGGTGGTTTCAAGAAGACCAAGTTTAAGACGGAGCGAGCGATGTCCCGCCGCCATTCTGCCGAGAAGCGTGAGATCATCCCGGACCCGAAGTACGGGGACATCGTGCTGACCAAGTTCATGAATTCGATCATGTACGAGGGCAAGAAGTCCACCGCTGAGCGGATCGTCTACGGTGCCTTCGACATCGTCGAGAACCGCGCCCGCGCCAACCCGATCGAGGTCTTCCGCGCTGCCCTCGAGAACGTCGCCCCGGCCATCGAAGTCCGCTCCCGCCGCGTCGGCGGCGCGACCTACCAGGTCCCCGTCGAAGTGCGTACGGAGCGCCGCCAGGCGCTCGCCATCCGTTGGCTGATCCAGGCTGCCCGCGGCCGGAACGACCGCACCATGGTCGAGCGTCTCTCGGCCGAGCTGCTCGACGCCGCGAACAACCGCGGCAACGCCGTGAAGAAGCGGGAAGACACCCACCGGATGGCGGAAGCCAACCGCGCCTTCTCGCACTACCGCTGGTAAGCGGACCCGGACCCTTTCAGGAGCAATCCGATGCCCCGCACGCACGCGATCGAGGACTACCGCAACTTCGGCATCATGGCTCACATCGATGCCGGCAAGACCACGACCACCGAGCGGATCCTCTACTACACCGGCAAATCCCATAAGATCGGCGAAGTCCACGACGGCGCCGCGACGATGGATTGGATGACGCAGGAGCAGGAGCGTGGCATCACGATCACGTCCGCCGCGACCACCTGCTTCTGGCGCGACAAGCGCCTGAACATCATCGACACTCCCGGCCACGTGGACTTCACCATCGAGGTGGAGCGCTCGCTCCGCGTTCTCGACGGTGCCGTCTGCGTGCTCGACGGCAACCAGGGCGTCGAGCCCCAGACGGAAACCGTCTGGCGCCAGGCCGACAAGTATGACGTGCCGCGCGTCGTGTTCGTCAACAAGATGGACAAGATCGGCGCTGACTTCTTCAAGTGCGTGGCCGACATCATCGACCGGGTCGCCGGTAAGCCTGTATGCCTGCAGCTGCCGATCGGTGCCGAGACGACCTTCAAGGGCGTCATCGACCTGATCAAGATGAAGGCCATCGTCTGGACCTCCGAGAAGCTTGGCGCGGATTTCTCCGAGACCGAGATCCCGGCCGATCTTGCCGACCAGGCTGCGGAATACCGCATCAAGCTCGTCGAGGCTTGCGTCGAGATGGATGACGACGCGATGGCCGCGTATCTGGACGGCGTCGAGCCGGATCAGGCAACGATGCACCGCCTCGTCCGCACGGCCGTGCAGCGTCGTGCTTTCCATCCCGTGCTCTGCGGTTCGGCCTTCAAGAACAAGGGCGTTCAGCCGCTCCTCGATGCGGTCGTGGATTATCTGCCGTCGCCCGCCGATCGCGGCGAGATCAAGGGCCTCGACTTCAAGACCGAGGAAGAGACCGTCCGTCACCCGGCTGATTCCGATCCCTTTTCCATGCTCGCCTTCAAGATCATGGACGATCCGCACGTCGGCACGATCACGTTCTGCCGGGTCTACTCGGGCAAGATCGAGTCCGGTGCCAACGTACTGAACTCCTCGCGCGACAAGAAGGAGCGTGTCGGCCGCATGCTCCTGATGCACGCCAACAACCGCGAGGACGTCAAGGAAGCGTTCACGGGCGACATCGTTGCCCTGGCTGGCCTCAAGGAAACCCGCACAGGCGATACGCTGTGCGATCCGAAGGACGCCGTCATCCTCGAGAAGATGGAGTTCCCGGAGCCGGTGATCGAGATCGCCGTCGAGCCGAAGTCCAAGGCCGATCAGGAGAAGCTCGGAATCGCCCTGGCCAAGCTCGCCGCCGAGGACCCGTCGTTCCGGGTCTCGACGGACCAGGAGTCGGGCCAGACCATCCTTCGCGGCATGGGCGAGCTTCACCTCGACATCAAGGTCGACATTCTGCGCCGGACCTACATGGTCGATGCGAATATCGGTCAGCCGCAGGTGGCGTATCGCGAGAAGCTGACGAAGCGCACCGAGATCGACTACACCCACAAGAAGCAGACCGGTGGTACCGGTCAGTTCGCCCGGGTGAAGTTCATCGTGGAGCCCAACGAGCCCGGCAAGGGCTTCGAGTTCTCCTCGAAGATCATCGGCGGCACGGTGCCGAAGGAGTACATCCCGGGCGTCGAGAAGGGTCTGAATTCGGTGCTCGGCGCCGGTATTCTGGCCGGCTTCCCGGTGGTCGACATCAAGGTCGAGCTGATCGACGGCGCCTACCACGATGTCGACTCGTCGGCCCTCGCCTTTGAAATCGCCTCGCGTGCCGCGCTCCGTGAGGCCCTTCAGAAGGGCGGCTCGGTGCTCCTCGAGCCGGTCATGAAGGTCGAAGTCGTCTCGCCGGAAGAGTATACCGGCTCGGTGATCGGCGATCTCAACTCCCGCCGCGGCCAGATCCAGGGCCAGGACATGCGTGGCAACGCGAACGTCATCAACGCGATGGTGCCGCTGGCCAACATGTTCGGTTACGTGAACCAGCTCCGGTCCTTCTCGCAGGGCCGCGCCAACTTCACGATGCAGTTCGACCATTACGAAGAGGTGCCGCGCGGCGAGGCCGAGAAGGTCGTCGCCAAGTACGCCTAAGCCGGCGGCGCCCTTCGGGGCGCCTCCCGCACCCCTTCAGACGCAACATCAGATCAGACGGAGCCTATCATGGCCAAAGAGAAATTCGCGCGTACGAAGCCGCACTGCAACATTGGCACGATCGGTCACGTGGATCACGGCAAGACGTCGTTGACGGCGGCGATCACGAAGGTTCTGGCCGAGACGGGCGGAGCGACGTTCACGGCCTACGACCAGATCGACAAGGCGCCGGAGGAGAAGGCGCGCGGGATCACGATCTCGACGGCGCACGTGGAGTACGAGACCACGAACCGGCACTACGCGCACGTGGATTGCCCCGGTCACGCCGACTACGTGAAGAACATGATCACGGGCGCGGCGCAGATGGACGGCGCGATCCTGGTGGTGTCGGCGGCCGACGGCCCGATGCCGCAGACGCGCGAGCACATCCTTCTGGCCCGCCAGGTCGGCGTTCCGGCGCTGGTGGTGTTCCTGAACAAGGTCGACCTCGTCGACGACGCCGAGCTCCTCGAGCTCGTCGAGATGGAGGTGCGCGAGCTCCTCTCCAAGTACGACTTCCCCGGCGACGACATCCCGATCACCAAGGGCTCGGCCAAGGTGGCGCTGGACAACGGCGACAAGGCGATCGGCCATGACGCCGTGCTGGCGCTGATGGCGAGCGTGGACGCCTACATCCCGCAGCCGGAGCGTCCGATCGACAAGCCGTTCCTGATGCCCATCGAGGACGTGTTCTCGATCTCGGGCCGCGGCACGGTGGTGACGGGTCGAGTGGAGCGCGGCATCGTCAAGGTCGGCGAGACGGTGGAGATCGTGGGCATCCGCGACACCCAGACCACGACGGTCACGGGCGTCGAGATGTTCCGCAAGCTGCTCGACCAGGGCCAGGCGGGCGACAACGTCGGCGTGCTGCTGCGCGGGACCAAGCGCGAGGACGTGGAGCGCGGCCAGGTCGTGTGCAAGCCCGGCTCGGTCAAGCCCCACACCAAGTTCAAGGCCGAGGCCTACATCCTCACCAAGGAGGAGGGCGGCCGCCACACGCCGTTCTTCACCAACTACCGCCCGCAGTTCTACTTCCGCACCACGGACGTGACCGGCGTGTGCGTGCTGCCCGAGGGCACCGAGATGGTGATGCCCGGCGACAGCGTGACCATGGACGTCACCCTGATCGTGCCGGTGGCCATGGAAGAGAAGCTGCGCTTCGCCATCCGTGAAGGCGGACGCACCGTCGGCGCAGGCGTCGTCGCCGCCATCAACGAGTAATCGTCCGTCCTCACGGTCACGTCTGCAGGGAACGATTGAGGGGCGGGTCCTCGCGCCCGCCCCCCCATTGCCCCGCCAAGGTTTCAGGTCATGAACGGTCAGAATATTCGTATCCGCCTCAAGGCGTTCGACCATCGCATCCTCGATGCGTCGACCCGCGAGATCGTCTCGACGGCCAAGCGCACCGGCGCCACCATCCGTGGCCCCATCCCGCTTCCGACGCATATCGAGAAGTTCACCGTCAACCGCTCGCCCCACATCGACAAGAAGTCGCGCGAGCAGTTCGAGATGCGCACCCACAAGCGCGTCCTCGATATCGTCGATCCGACGCCCCAGACCGTGGACGCGCTGATGAAGCTCGACCTCGCCGCCGGCGTGGACGTGGAGATCAAGCTCTAAGTCCCGCGGGGATTTAGAGCTTACCGTAGAATCGCGCGAGGGAGACACCTATGCGCTCAGGCGTCATCGCACAGAAGGTCGGCATGACCCGCATCTTTACGGATGCAGGCGAACATGTCCCCGTCACCGTGCTTAAAATCGATCAATGTCAGGTGGTTGCCCACCGTACCGTCGAGAAGAACGGCTACGTCGCCCTTCAGGTCGGCGTCGGCAAGGCCAAGGTAAAGAACGTGTCGGCTGCCGAGCGCGGCCGGTTCGCAGTCGCCAAGGTCGAGCCCAAGCAGAAGCTCGCCGAGTTCCGCGTGTCCGAGGACAAGCTGATCCCGGTCGGCGCGGAGATCACGGCCGATCACTTCATCCCGGGCCAGTTCGTCGACGTGACGGGCACCACCACGGGTAAGGGGTTCGCCGGCGGCATGAAGCGCTGGAACTTCGGCGGTCTGCGCGCCACCCACGGCGTGTCCATCTCGCACCGTTCGATCGGTTCGACCGGTGGCCGCCAGGACCCGGGCAAGACCTTCAAGAACAAGAAGATGCCCGGCCATATGGGCGTCGACCGGGTCACGACCCAGAACCTGCGCGTCGTGCGTACGGATCCTGAGCGCGGCCTCATCCTCGTCGAAGGCGCCGTTCCCGGCGTCGCCGGCGGCTGGATTCAGATCCGCGACGCGGTGAAGCGCAAGCTCCCCGCGGACGTTCCGCAGCCTGGCAAGTTCCGTGAGCAGGGCGCATCCGCTCCCGCCACCGAAGCGCCGGCTCCCGAGGCTCCCGCTTCCGAGGAGAACGCGTGATGAAGCTCGATATCACCACGCTCGATGGCGCCGGTGCCGGTTCCGTCGATCTGGATGAGACCATCTTCGGTCTCGAGCCCCGCGTCGACCTGCTCCAGCGCATGGTTCGCTGGCAGCTCGCCAAGCGCCAGGCCGGCACCCATGCGGTCAAGAACCGCTCGGATGTGAACCGGACGCGCAAGAAGCTGTACAAGCAGAAGGGCACGGGTAACGCTCGCCATGGCGCCGCTTCCGCTCCGCAGTTCCGCGGCGGTGGACGCGCCTTCGGTCCGGTCGTGCGCAGCCATGCCCACGACCTGCCCAAGAAGGTCCGCGCGCTCGCCCTGAAGCACGCGCTGTCCGCGAAGGTGAAGGATTCCACCCTCATCATCGTCGACGACGTGAAGCTCGCCGAGGGCAAGACGAAGTCGCTCGTCGAGCGCTTCGAGAAGATGGGCCTGTCCAGCGCCCTGATCATCGGCGGTGCGGAAGTGGACGTGAACTTCGCACGTGCCGCTCGCAACATCCCGCAGATCGACGTGCTGCCGATCCAGGGCATCAACGTGTACGACATCCTGCGTCGCGAGAAGCTCGTGCTGACCCGCGCAGCGATCGATGCGCTGGAGGCGCGTTTCCAATGAGTGCCGATCCGCGCCACTACGACATCATCGTCTCCCCGGTCATCACCGAGAAGGCGACGAACCTCACCGAGCAGAACAAGGTCGTGTTCCGGGTTTCCCCGAAGGCGACCAAGCCGCAGATCAAGGAAGCGGTTGAGAAGCTGTTCGACGTCAAGGTCACGGGCGTGAACACGCTTGTCACCAAGGGCAAGAAGAAGATCTTCCGCGGGCTTCGCGGACAGCGCTCGGACGTGAAGAAAGCGATCGTGACCCTCGCCGAGGGTGAGACGATCGACGTCACGACCGGCCTCTGAGACAAGTCGGGTTAAGGATTACCACCGATGGCCTTGAAGACATTCAAACCGGTCACGCCGAGCCTTCGCCAGCTCGTGCTCGTCGACCGCCGTGAGCTCTACAAGGGCAAGCCGGTCAAGAAGCTCACCGAGGGCAAGTCGTCGTCCGGCGGCCGCAACAACCTCGGCCGCATCACGGTCCGCTTCCGCGGCGGCGGTCACAAGCGCACGCTCCGCAACGTGGACTTCAAGCGTCGCGAGCAGATGGGCGTGTCCGCCACGGTCGAGCGGATCGAGTACGATCCCAACCGCACTGCGTTCATCGCCTTGATCGCCTTCCCCGACGGCACGCAGAGCTACATCCTGGCTCCGCAGCGCCTGTCGCCCGGCGACAAGGTCGTGGCTGCCGAGCAGGTCGACATCAAGCCCGGCAATGCCGGTCCGGTCGGCAACATGCCGGTGGGCACGATCGTCCACAACGTCGAGCTCAAGATCGGCAAGGGCGGCGCGATCGCCCGCTCCGCGGGCAACTACGCCCAGATCGTCGGCCGCGATCAGGGCTACGTGACGCTCCGCCTGAATTCCGGCGAGCAGCGTCTGGTCCACGGCCAGTGCTTCGCCAGCGTCGGCGCGGTGTCGAACCCGGACCACATGAACATCTCGCTCGGCAAGGCCGGCCGCAATCGCTGGCTCGGCAAGCGCCCGCACGTTCGCGGCGTTGCCATGAACCCGGTCGACCACCCGCACGGCGGCGGCGAGGGACGCACTTCGGGCGGCCGTAACCCGGTCACGCCTTGGGGCGTTCCCACGAAGGGGAAGAAGACCCGCTCGAACAAGCGGACCGACGTCTTCATCCTGTCCAGCCGTCATAACCGTAAGAAGTAACGCCCATGGCACGCTCGCTCTGGAAGGGGCCGTTCATCGACGGCTACCTCCTCAAGAAGGCTGAAGCCGCTCGCGGTTCCAGCCGTAACGAAGTCATCAAGATCTGGAGCCGCCGCTCCACGATCCTGCCGCAGTTCGTTGGCCTCACCTTCGGTGTGCACAACGGGCAGAAGCACATCCCGGTCTACGTCTCCGAGGAAATGGTCGGCCACAAGTTCGGCGAGTTCTCGCCGACCCGCACCTTCCACGGTCACGCAGCCGACAAGAAGTCGAAGAGGCGCTGATCATGGGCAAGCCCGCCACTCCCCGCGCGCTCCCCGAGAACGAGGCTCAGGCCGTCGCGCGCATGCTGCGCGTCAGCCCGCAGAAGCTCAATCTCGTCGCGCAGCTCATTCGCGGTAAGAAGGTCGACTCGGCTCTGGCCGATCTCGAATTCTCCCGCAAGCGGATCGCCCGCGAGGTCAAGAAGTGCCTCGAGAGCGCCATCGCCAATGCCGAGAACAACCACAACCTGGACGTCGACGATCTCGTCGTCTCCCAGGCCTTCGTCGGCAAGGCTCTCGTGCTGAAGCGTTTCCACGCTCGTGCCCGTGGCCGCGGCGCCCGTATCCTGAAGCCCTTCGCGAACCTCACCATCGTGGTGCGCGAAGTCCCGACCGCCGAAGCGGCGTGAGGAGGACCTGATGGGCCAGAAAGTCAATCCGATCGGTCTGCGGCTCGGTATCAACCGGACCTGGGACTCCCGCTGGTTCGCCCAGAAGGGTGAATACGCCAAGCTCATGCACGAGGACGTCGCGATCCGCGCCGCCCTCATGAAGCAGCTCAAGCAGGCTGCCGTCTCGAAGATCGTCATCGAGCGTCCGCACCGGAAGTGCCGCGTCACCATCCACTCGGGCCGTCCGGGCGTGGTCATCGGCAAGAAGGGCGCCGACATCGAGAAGCTGCGCAAGCTGGTGGGCACGCTCACCAAGGCCGACGTGACGATCAACATCGTCGAGGTGCGCAAGCCCGAGGTCGACGCCACCCTGGTGGCCGACTCGATCGCCCAGCAGCTCGAGCGCCGCGTCGCCTTCCGTCGCGCCATGAAGCGCGCCGTTCAGTCGGCGATGCGTCTCGGTGCCGAGGGCATCCGGATCAACTGCTCGGGCCGGCTCGGCGGCGCCGAGATCGCGCGCCAGGAGTGGTACCGTGAGGGCCGCGTGCCCCTGCATACCCTCCGCGCCGACGTCGATTACGGCGTCGCCACCGCCTTCACGACCTATGGGACGTGCGGCATCAAGGTGTGGGTGTTCAAGGGCGAGATCCTCGAGCACGACCCGATGGCACAGGATAAGAAGGCGCAGGAAGAGGGTGGCCGTTCGGGCGGCCGTCGCGAGCGCGATGGTGAGGGTGGCCGCGAGCGCGGCCGGCGCGAACACGCCTGACGGCGCGTTCGTGACCCCGTCACCCAGAAAGGTGTTGAGAGGCTGCCATGTTGCAACCCAAGAAGACCAGGTTTCGTAAGCAGTTCAAGGGTCGCATCCACGGTGCGGCCAAGGGCGGCTTCGACCTCAACTTCGGGACCTTCGGCCTGAAGGCCGTCGAGCCCGAGCGCATCACCGCGCGCCAGATCGAAGCGGCCCGCCGCGCGATCACCCGTGAGATGAAGCGCCAGGGCCGTGTCTGGATCCGGATCTTTCCGGATGTCCCTGTCACGGCCAAGCCCACCGAAGTCCGCATGGGCTCCGGTAAGGGTGCACCCGAGTTCTGGGCTGCCCGCGTGCATCCCGGACGTATCATGTTCGAAGTCGACGGCGTGGCCGAGGACGTTGCGAAGGAGGCCCTGCGCCTCGGCGCGGCGAAGCTCCCGATCCGCACGCGCGTCGTTCAGCGCATCGCTGATTGAGGGAGGGGATCATGAAGTCGTCGCAGAGACAGTCGGATCTGGCCGCCTTGTCACCCGATCAGCTGACCGATGAGCTGTTGAACCTGAAGAAGGAGCAGTTCAACCTGCGCTTCCAAGGCGCCACCGGCCAGCTTGAGAACGTCGCGCGCGTCCGCGAAGTCCGCCGCGATATCGCCCGCGTTCGTACACTCCAGCGTCAGAAGACGCTGAAGTCGGCGCAGGCCTGAGGAGTACACCATGCCGAAGCGCGTATTGCAGGGCGTCGTCGTCAGCGACAAGGGCGAGAAGACCATCGTCGTGAAGGTGGAGCGTCGCTTCACCCATCCGGTGATGAAGAAGACCGTCCGTCGCTCGAAGAATTACCACGCCCATGACGAAGCCAACGTCGCCAAGGTCGGCCAGACCGTGTCGATCGAGGAGTGCCGTCCGTTCTCGAAGACCAAGACCTGGCAGCTGGTGTCCGGCGCCACGTCGGAGGCTCCCGCCGCCGAGGCGTGAACCGACAGCACCGGAACTTCCAAATACGGGCGCAGGCTTCTGCGCCCGTTTTTTCGTGCCGTATCGCTCGGGGGAGCGCATGATTGCGGTCCCGTCCGGCATCATCCGCATCGCTCAAGGATAGCGGTGGAAATCCTCGTGGCTCTTTTCGGAGCGGAGCAGCTCGACGGGATCGTCAGCGCGCGCCGGCAATTCGGCATCCCTCTCCGGCCGGACCTGCAGACCGCGATCGTCGCCGAGGTCGCATTGCCAGCCCAGGACTGCTGGGGGTGCACCAGGTCTCCGATCAACTGCCCCTGACGAATTCCGAGCCACCTTGTTTGGTACCACGGCCAAGCCTTCTCCATGCTTCCGCTGCAGGGCCGCGACAGGGATGTCTGTGAAGCCGAGCCGTTCGCGGCCCTCGACAACGGGCTCCGGCTCGTCAAGGTCGCGGATCGACCCGTGGTGGTGCTGTTTTCGCACTACAGCATCCTCCGAGAGATCGAGCTCTCGGAGGTCGAGATCGTGAACTTGCCTGACGCCGAATCGTTCGGATTTGCGCGGGCTTTCCCTGCGTGATTCGGGCCGCGGGGGCCAACCGTCCCGACGAGATCAAGGACGCCCTCGTGTCGCGTCCGGGGCGCGCAGACAAGGCCATTGAGATCGTAGATCCGGATACGGCTCGCAGGGGCCGGCTCGTCGCACTCTATGGGGTGTCCCTGGAGTTCGAGGAAGGCGCGATCGACGAGGCGCTCGCGTTGTCGGGCGGCCGGAGCGCCGCCTTCGTGAAGGAGACGGCCCGGCTCCTGGCCCAGAGTTTCTCCTTTGCGGGGCGGGACGATACGGTGGACCGCGCGACTATCTCGGATGTCCTCGGCGAAGCCGCCGGCAGCGCAAACCGGATCGGCCGCCGGATCACTGGCCCGTCGAATACCTGCAAGCTCACCGAACGCGCCGGGGTGCCCGTCCCGGACGGGTGCGGGGAAGATCTCTGAGCCCCCGGCACGGTTTGGGTCCGCGCGTGTTCGGCCTTGCGTCCTGCAGTCCGCTGGTGTAGTGGGCATGCCTTCGCGACAGTTGAGAAGGGTGTTCGCGCCTTTCGAACGCGGTGACCGCGCCGGTGTCCAAAAACACCGATTGCGCGGTGCTTCATATGAGCCGGGGACATCAGATCCCCCTCAGGCGTCGTCCGCCGGGCAATACCGTCCGCGTGCGGAAACCCGCCTGAAACAAAGAAAGGTCACTGCCCGTGATCCAGATGCAGACGAATCTGGACGTCGCCGACAACTCGGGTGCACGCCGTGTGATGTGCATCAAGGTTCTGGGCGGGTCGAAGCGTAAGTATGCCGGCGTCGGCGACATCATCGTGGTCTCGGTCAAGGAAGCGATTCCCCGGGGTCGCGTGAAGAAGGGCGACGTCATGAAGGCGGTCGTCGTGCGCACCGCCAAGGAAGTGAAGCGTCCCGACGGTTCGGTGATCCGCTTCGACAAGAACGCCGCCGTTCTGATCAACAATCAGAAGGAGCCGATCGGGACCCGTATCTTCGGACCGGTGCCCCGCGAGCTGCGCGCCCGCAATCACATGAAGATCATCTCGCTCGCGCCGGAGGTGCTGTGATGGCCGCTAAGGTCAAGAAAGGCGACAAGGTCGTCGTCCTCACCGGTCGCGACAAGGGTCGCTCCGGCGAGGTCATCCAGGTTCTCCCGAAGGAAGATCGCGCGTTCGTACGCGGCATCAACCTCGTGAAGAAGCACCAGAAGCAGACGCAGAACCAGGAAGGCGGCATCGTCTCCAAGGAAGCTGCGATCCAGCTCTCGAATCTCGCGTTGCAGGACGCGAACGGCAAGCCGACTCGCGTGGGTTTCCGCATCCTCGAAGACGGCCGCAAGGTCCGCTTCGCCAAGACCACGGGGGACCAGATCGATGGCTGAGAAGAATGCTGACGGGTACACCCCGCGCCTGCGCAAGCACTACGACGAAGTGGTGCGCCAGAAGCTGATCGAAGAGTTCGGCTACAAGAACCCCATGCAGGTTCCGGTCATCGAGAAGATCGTGATCAACATGGGCGTCGGCGAGTCGACGGCCGATTCGAAGAAGGCGTCCGTCGCCGCCGGCGACCTGGCCCTCATCGCCGGCCAGAAGCCGGTCATCACCAAAGCCCGCAAGGCCATCGCGACCTTCAAGGTGCGCGAGGGCATGCCGATCGGCTGCAAGGTCACGCTGCGCAAGCAGCGCATGTACGAGTTCATGGATCGCCTGATCACGATCGCGCTCCCGCGCGTCCGCGATTTCCGCGGCCTGAACCCGCGCTCCTTCGACGGCAACGGCAACTACGCGCTGGGCCTCAAGGAGCACCTCGTGTTCCCGGAGATCTCGTACGACAAGGCCGAGGCCACCTGGGGCATGGACATCGTCATCCAGACGACGGCCCGCACCGATGCTGAGGCGCGCGCGCTCCTCACGCAGTTCCGATTCCCGTTCCGGCAGTGAGCCCCCGTTAGGGTCTCAGACGCGGACACCGGAGAGAGAAATGGCAAAGAAAAGCTCGATCGAGAAGAACAAGCACCGCGAAGCGCTGGTGAAGCTCTACGCTCCCAAGCGCAAGGCGCTGCTTGCCACGGCGAATGACGAGTCCCTCGAGATGGAGGAGCGCTTCGAGGCGCGCCTCAAGCTCGCGGAGCTGCCCCGCAATTCGTCCCCCACCCGCATCCGCAACCGCTGCGGCATGACCGGCCGTCCGCGCGCTTTCTATCGCAAGATGGGCATCTCGCGCATCGCGCTGCGCGAACTCGGCAACCAGGGTCTGATCCCCGGTCTCGTCAAGTCGAGCTGGTAAGGAGCAACCACCATGGTCAACGATCCCGTGGGTGATATGCTCACCCGCATCCGCAATGGTCAGCAGCGCCGCCGCAACGTCGTCCAGACGCCCGGCTCCCGCCTGCGTGCCAGCGTCCTCGACGTCCTCAAATCCGAGGGCTACATCCGCGACTACGCGACCACGGATTACGGCAACGGCCGCACCGAGTTCGCCATCGAGCTGAAGTACTACGACGGCCAGCCCGTCATCCGCTCGATCCAGCGCGTGTCGAAGCCCGGCCGCCGCGTCTACTCGTCGGTCGGCGAGTTGCCGCGCGTCGCCGACGGTCTCGGCGTCACCATCGTGTCCACCCCGCAGGGCGTCATGGCCGACCACGAGGCGCGCGAGCGCAACGTCGGCGGCGAAGTGCTCTGCAAGGTGTTCTGATCTCGGACTTGGAGGAATAAGGCGATGTCTCGCGTAGGCAAGAAGCCCGTTCCCGTCCCGTCCGGTGTGACGGCCACGGTGACCGGTCAAACGGTGAAGATGAAGGGCTCCAAGGGCGAGCTCCAGTACGTCGTTCCGAATGTGGTCGACGTGAAGTTCGAGGACGGCGCCGTCTCGGTGCAGCCCAAGAATCAGACCAAGGAGGCGCGCTCGCTCTGGGGCACCTCCCGCGCTCAGGTGGCGAACCTCGTCGAGGGCGTCTCCAAGGGCTTCGAGAAGAAGCTCGAGATCACCGGCGTGGGTTACCGCGCCGCGATGGCCGGCAAGGCTCTGAAGCTCTCGCTCGGCTACAGCCACGACATCGAGTACGAGATCCCCGCGGGGATCACGATCGCGGTGCCGAAGCCCACCGAGATCGTCATCTCCGGCATCGACCGGCAGGTGGTCGGCCAGGTGGCCGCCGAGATCCGCGACTATCGCGGTCCCGAGCCCTACAAGGGCAAGGGCGTGAAGTACGCGGGCGAGTTCATCTTCCGCAAGGAAGGCAAGAAGAAGTAAGGGCCGCCGAACATGTCACGCAAAATCGATGCACTCGACCGCCGCAAGGCGCGTGTGCGCCGCGCGCTGCGGGCGGCGGCCAATGGACGGCCCCGGCTCTCGGTGTTCCGTTCCTCGAAGCAGATCTACGTTCAGGTGATCGACGACGCCGCGGGTAAGACCCTCGCGTCGGCCTCGAGCCTCGACAAGGATCTCCGCACCGGCCTCAAGACCGGTGCCGACGTCTCGGCCGCCCAGGCCGTTGGTAAGCTCGTCGCCGAGCGCGCCAAGGCTGCGGGCGTCACCCAGGTGATCTTCGATCGCTCGGGTTACCTCTACCACGGGCGCGTCAAGGCTCTCGCCGATGCCGCCCGCGAGGGTGGCCTCGAGTTCTAAGATTGGCGGAGGAGGGCGGCGCCCGCCGCTCTCCGTTCCGGACGATTCAAGCGAGCGGGTCCGCCACCCGCGTCAGTGAGATGGATATTCAGTATGGCACGTGAACGTGAAGGCGGTGGCCGCGGCCGCCGCGATGAGCGCGAGGAGCGCGACAGCGAGTTCGTGGACAAGCTCGTCCACATCAACCGCGTGGCCAAGGTGGTGAAGGGCGGACGTCGCTTCGGCTTCGCCGCGCTCGTCGTTGTGGGCGACCAGAAGGGCCGCGTCGGCTTCGGCCACGGCAAGGCCCGTGAGGTTCCCGAGGCGATCCGCAAAGCGACCGAAGCCGCCAAGCGCGGCCTCGTCCGCGTCGCGCTCCGCGAAGGTCGTACCCTGCACCACGACGTCTACGGTCGTCACGGCGCCGGCAAGGTCATCCTCCGCGCCGCCCCCCAGGGAACCGGCATCATCGCCGGCGGCCCGATGCGCGCCGTCTTCGAGACGCTGGGCATGCAGGACGTGGTGGCCAAGAGCCTCGGCTCCTCGAACCCCTACAACCTCGTGCGCGCCACGTTCGAGGCGCTCAAGAACGAAGACAGCCCGCGCTCCGTCGCGGCCCGTCGCGGACTCAAGGTGTCGGCCCTCCAGGCCCGGCGCCGTGATGCCGATCCGTCCGACATGTCCGAAGCCGCCGTCGCGTAAGGGGAGGGTCCAATGGCACAGAAGACTCTCCGCATCGAGCAGATCGGGTCTCCGATCCGCCGCGAAGGCGACCAGCGCGCGACGCTGATCGGCCTCAAGCTCAACAAGCTGCACCGGGTTTCCGAGCTGGAGGATACCCCCTCCGTGCGCGGCATGATCCGCAAGGTGCAGCACCTCGTGCGCGTCCTTGGCGACGCGGCCTGAGGGAGGGCATCATGAAACTGAACGAACTCCGCGACAACGACGGCGCCACCAAGAACCGGATGCGCGTCGGACGGGGCATCGGCTCCGGCAAGGGCAAGACCGCAGGACGCGGCGTGAAGGGTCAGAAGGCCCGCACCGGCGTCTCCATCAAGGGCTTCGAGGGTGGCCAGATGCCGCTGCATCGTCGCCTTCCGAAGCGCGGCTTCAACAACCTGTACTCCACGGACCTGAACGAGGTGAATCTCGGGCGCGTCCAACAGGCTGTCGATGCCGGCCGGATCGAGGCGGGCGCCACCGTCACCGTCGAGACGCTGATCGCCGCCGGCATCTGCGCTCGTGCCCGTGACGGCGTGAAGCTCCTCGGCGTGGGCGAGCTCACCAGCAAGCTGACCTTCGAGGTCACCCGCGCGTCGAAGTCGGCGATCGAGGGTGTCGAGAAGGCTGGCGGGTCGGTCACCGTGACCTACGGCGACGGCGTCTCCACCCGTGGCAAGCCTGCCCGCGTGGTTGCGTAGTCACGCGACTGACTTTAAGTCGAAGCTCTGAGCGGCGGCCCGTGCGACCTCGCGCGCGGCCGCCGTTCCCGTTTTTTTCAGGGAGCGGCCTCTTCTCGCCGGAGAAGACGACCCGCCCTCATGTGATCCATCTCTAGGAACCGGTGCCATGGCCTCAGCCGCCGAGCAGCTTGCCGCGAACCTCAATTTCGGGGCCATCGCCAAGGCCGACGAGCTCAAGAAGCGCATCTGGTTCACGCTGGGTGCGCTCATCGTGTTCCGCCTCGGGACCTACATCCCGATCCCGGGCATCGACCCGGAACAGTTCGCGCGGAACTTCCAGCAGCAGTCGGGTGGCGTGCTCGGGCTGTTCAACATGTTCTCCGGCGGTGCCGTCGAGCGCATGGCGATCTTCGCGCTCAACATCATGCCCTATATCTCGGCCTCCATCATCATCCAGCTTCTGACCTCGGTGATCCCGAGCCTCGAGACGCTGAAGAAGGAGGGTGAGTCGGGCCGCAAGGTCATCAACCAGTACACCCGCTACCTCACGGTGGTGCTGGCGCTGGTGCAGTCCTGGGGCATCGCCTTCGGCCTCCAGGGATCGAGCGCGGCCATCGAGCCCGGTCCGTTCTTCATCCTGTCCACCGTCATCACCCTGACGGGCGGCACGCTGTTCCTGATGTGGATCGGCGAGCAGATCACTTCGCGCGGCATCGGTAACGGCTCCTCGCTGATCATCTTCGCGGGCATCGTCGCCCATCTTCCGGTGGCGATCGTCGGCGCCCTGGAGCTGAGCCGTACCGGTGCGCTTTCCTCGGCCGTCATCCTCGGCATGGGCGTCGCCGCCGTCGCGCTCGTCTACTTCATCGTGTTCATGGAGCGCGCGCAGCGCCGCCTGCTCATCAACTATCCGAAGCGCCAGGTCGGCAATCGGATGTACGAGGGCCAGACCTCGTTCCTGCCGCTGAAGCTTAACACCGCCGGCGTCATCCCGCCGATCTTCGCCTCGTCGCTGCTGCTCCTGCCCGCCACCGTGGCGAGCTTCTCGGCCAATAACGGCGGCACCGGAATTCTGGCCACGATCACGACCTATATCGGTCACGGCCGGCCGCTCTACATGGTGCTCTACGCCGCCCTGATCATCTTCTTCGCGTTCTTCTACACGGCCGTGGTCTTCAATCCCGAGGAAACGGCGGACAACCTGAAGAAGCATGGCGGCTTCATTCCCGGCATCCGCCCGGGTGAGCGGACCGCGGCCTTCATCGACAAGGTCCTGACCCGCATCACCCTGATCGGGGCGCTGTACCTGACCTTCGTCTGCCTGGTGCCCGAAATCCTGGCTTCGTATTCCTCGGCCGCCATCGGCTTCGGCGGCACCTCCCTGCTCATCGTGGTCTCCGTGACGATGGATACGGTGGCGCAAATTCACGGGCACCTGATGGCCCATCAGTACGAAGGCCTCGTCAAGAAGGCGAAGCTGCGCGGGGCGACCCGCCGGCGCTGACGCGAACGCGCGGCGGGCTTCAGGGCCGCCGCGGCCCTTGCTAGAGTTCCGAAAGCCGGCGCCGAGCAGGATCGCCGGATATCCAAGCAGACCGGACCTGAGGAAACGACACCATGCGCATCATCCTGCTTGGGCCGCCCGGCGCGGGGAAGGGGACGCAGTCCGAGCGGATCGTGGCACGGTATGGCATTCCTCAGCTCTCCACCGGCGACATGCTGCGCGCGGCCGTCGCCGCCGGCACGCCGGTGGGCCTACAGGCCAAGAGCGTGATGGAATCCGGTGGCCTCGTCTCCGATGCGATCGTGGTCGGGATCGTGGCCGATCGCATCGAGGAAGCGGATGCCAAGCCCGGCTTCATCCTTGACGGTTTCCCCCGCACGGTGGAGCAGGCCAAGGCCCTCGATGCGATGCTGTCCCAGAAGGGCATCGCCCTCGACACCGTCATCGAATTCGCCGTGGACGAGGAGGCGCTGGTAGGCCGAATCGCCAAGCGCGCCGAGGAAACGGCGGCCCGCGGTCAGCCCGTGCGCAAGGACGACACGCCCGAGGTCTTCAAGACCCGCCTCGACGCGTATCGGAAGCAGACCGCGCCCCTGTCCGACTACTATGCCGGCACCGGCCTTCTGCAGACCATCGACGGCATGAAGCCGGTCGATGCCGTCACCCAGGATCTGGTGACGATCCTGGACCGCCACACCGCGTCGGCGGAATCCTGACCGGACCTTCCCGGCGCGGCCACGGAGCCGGGATCGAGCCGGGCTCGCCGCTTTATCAGGGTTGACACACCCCCCGGCCCGCGCTAGTGGGCCGGTCTTCGTTCAGAGGAAGTGGGTCCGGATCGCCTCTCCAAGAGGCCGATGCGGGCCGATTTGTCGTTTTGGACGGCGCGCAGGGGCCGGTCTCCACCGGACGCGCGTGACACTCGGCCCGGCCTCAGGTCCGGCGCCTCATGGAGAGACACCTTGGCTCGTATCGCTGGCGTTAACATCCCGACCAACAAGCGCGTCGTCATCGCGCTGCAGTACATTCACGGCATCGGCCCCAAGAAGGCCGAGGAAATCACCGGCAAGGTCGGGATCCCGGCCGAGCGTCGCGTCAATCAGTTGACCGACGCCGAGGTGCTGTCGATCCGCGAGACCATCGATCGCGACTACATCGTCGAGGGCGACTTGCGCCGCGAAGTCTCGATGAACATCAAGCGCCTCATGGATCTCGGCTGCTATCGTGGCCTGCGCCACCGCCGCAACCTACCCGTCCGCGGCCAGCGCACGCACACCAATGCGCGCACTCGCAAGGGCAAGTCCAAGCCGATCGCCGGCAAGAAGAAGTAAGCCTTTCGCTTTGGGAGGTCGTGCCGCGCGCGGCCTCCCGACCATCGCGCCCGGTGAACCGTGCGCGTCAGCCCGCGCCGCGGCCCGGCAATCGAACACCGCGCCCTCCGCATCGCAGAAGACTCCCGAGCGCCTGGAATGACGGGCGCGCCTGAAGGACGAAAGTACACATGGCCAAGGAAACCACCCGCGTCCGTCGCCGCGAACGCAAGAACATCGTCTCGGGCGTCGCGCACGTGAACGCGTCGTTCAACAACACGATGGTCACCATCACCGACGCCCAGGGCAACACCATCTCGTGGTCGTCCGCCGGCGCCATGGGTTTCAAGGGGTCGCGCAAGTCGACCCCGTACGCTGCCCAGGTCGCGGCCGAGGATGCCGCCCGCAAGGCCGCCGAGCACGGCATGCGCACCCTCGAGGTCGAGGTCTCCGGTCCGGGTTCGGGTCGTGAGTCCGCCCTGCGCGCGCTGCAGGCCGCCGGCTTCACCGTCACGTCGATCCGTGACGTGACGTCGATTCCGCACAACGGTTGCCGTCCGCGCAAGCGTCGTCGCGTCTGAGCCGACGCCGTCGCGAACTTTTTGGGGCCTGTTACGGAGACACGCGTGTCGAATGCTCAGAATCCGCTTCCGGGTGTGCTGCGGTGGAGCTTGGGTGATCTGACGATCACGGTGATGAATGACGGCTACCTCCAGGGGTCGCTGGATCTCGTCACCGGGATCGATCGTGCGGAGGCCGGCGCCCTACAGGCCGCCGGCTTTCGCGCGCAGGATCCCCGGATCACGCTCAACGCCTTCCTGATCACGGGTCCCGGGCGCAACCCGCTCCTCATCGACAGCGGGATGGGCCATTTCGGTGGCCCGTCCCTCGGTCGCGTTCCGGCGGCCCTCGCGGCGGCCGGCATCGCGCCGGACAGCATCGAGACCGTGCTGCTGACGCACCTGCATCCCGATCATGCCGGTGGCCTGATCCGGGAAGACGGTACGGCAGCCTATCCGAATGCCGAACTCGTGGTTCATGCCGACGAAGCCGCGCACTGGCTCGACGACGGCGCGCTTTCTCGGGCGCCGGACGAGGCGAAGCCGTACTTCGACATGGCGCGCCAGGCCACCGCCCCCTACGGGCAGCGTCTGCGCACGATCACGGGCGGCAACGTGGCACCGGGTATCGAGGCGATCCCGCTGCCGGGCCATACGCCCGGCCATACCGGCTACCGCATCACGTCGGGCGACGCGTCGCTTTTGATGTGGGCGGACATCGTTCACCTGCCGGCGATCCAGTTCAAGCAGCCGGAAGCCGGTATGGTCTTCGACGTCGACGGGGATCAGGCACGCGCCGTGCGTCGCCGGATGCTCGACGCCGTCTCAAGCGACCGGACCTTCGTGGCGGGCGCCCATCTGGAGTTTCCGGCTCTGGGCTACGTCGCCCGGGACGGGGCCGCCTACAGTTTCGTTCCGGAGCTCTGGGTCGAAGCCCAGTAACGGTCCGCGCCCGACGCGGACGCATCAGTTTCCAGCCCGCCGGGCGCCGATGGCGCGGTGTCGACGGGCAATGCGTGGACCACCCATGTGGCCCGCGCCGATCTTGCGAGAGGTAGCATCGTGGTCATTCAGAAGAACTGGCAAGAGCTCATCAAGCCGAACAAGCTCCAGGTCTCGACCGGGCACGACCCCAAGCGGGTCGCCACCGTCGTCGCCGAGCCCCTCGAGCGCGGCTTCGGCACCACGCTCGGTAACTCGCTGCGCCGCGTGCTGCTGTCCTCGCTCCAGGGCGCGGCCGTGACCTCCGTGCAGATCGACGGCGTGCTGCACGAATTCTCCTCGATCCCCGGCGTGCGCGAGGACGTCACCGACATCGTCCTCAACATCAAGACGATCGCCATCCGCTCGCAGACCGAGGCCCCCAAGCGCCTGACCCTGCGCAAGACCGGCCCCGGCGTCGTCACCGCCGGTGACATCGGCACGGTGGGCGACGTCCAGATCCTGAACCCCGACCTTGTGATCTGCACGCTGGACGACGGCGCGGAGATCCGGATGGAGTTCACCGTCGCCACCGGCAAGGGCTACGTCCCGGCCGAGCGCAACCGTCCCGAGGATGCGCCGATCGGCCTGATCCCGGTCGATGCGCTGTTCTCGCCCGTCACGAAGGTGTCCTACCGCATCGAGACCACCCGCGAGGGCCAGGATCTCGACAAGGACAAGCTGACGATGACGATCGAGACCAACGGCGCCGTGTCGCCCGAGGATGCCCTGGCCTATGCCGCGCGCATCATCCAGGACCAGCTCCAGGTGTTCGTGAACTTCGAGGAGCCCCGCAAGGAGGAGGCGCAGCCGCTCGCGCCGCAGCTCCCCTTCAACCCGGCCCTGCTCAAGAAGGTCGACGAGCTCGAGCTCTCGGTGCGTTCGGCGAACTGCCTGAAGAACGACAACATCGTCTACATCGGCGACCTCATCCAGAAGTCCGAGGGCGAGATGCTGCGCACCCCGAACTTCGGCCGCAAGTCGCTCAACGAGATCAAGGAGGTCCTCGCGGCGATGGGCCTCCACCTCGGCATGGACATCCCCGGCTGGCCGCCGGAGAACATCGAGGATCTCGCCAAGCGCTTCGAAGAGCATTACTGAGGCAAGCCGCCTCGGCCATGACGTGGCGGCGCATCTCGGCGCCGCCGGTTCGGCCGACACCATCGGGGTTCGCTCGACGCGAACTCCGACACGAATCCCGCCGCGGGGTCATGCGGAATGAACAGCCCCGAAGAGTGATTCGGAGGGGCGCTTGGCCGTACCGTGGCACGGCGGCCATCAACCAAGGACAGCCATCATGCGTCATGGATTTCGCGGTCGTCGTTTCAACCGCACCACCGAGCACCGCAAGGCGATGTTCGCCAACATGTCGTCCGCGCTGATCAAGCACGAGCAGATCGTTACCACCCTGCCGAAGGCCAAGGACCTGCGTCCGGTCATCGAGAAGCTGATCACCCTCGGCAAGACCGACAGCCTGCATGCGCGCCGCCTCGCCATGTCGCAGATCCGCGACGAGGCGATGGTCCGCAAGCTCTTCGCCGTGATCGGCCCGCGCTACAACACCCGCCCGGGCGGCTACTGCCGCATCATGAAGGCCGGCTTCCGCTACGGCGACAACGCCCCCCTGGCGGTCATCGAGTTCGTCGACCGTGACGTCGACGCGCGCGGCAAGGATTCCGGCCCGGTGCTGGTGGACGACGCGGCGTAAGCCACGCCTCCGTTCGATGACGACCAAGGCGGCCTCCGGGCCGCCTTTTTCGTTGCCCGGACGACGCCGCGTCTCAGGCGGCCCGGTCGAGGAGGCGCGAGACCTCCGCCGCCAGATCGGCGGATTCGAAGGGCTTGCGCAGCACCGGCAGGTCTGCCGGGATCGGGATCGCCTCGGCATGGCCGGTGACGATCAGCACGGGCACGTCGGACCAGCGTGCGCGCACGATCTCGGCGAACTCCACCCCTGTCATGCCCGGCATCGCCAGGTCGGCGACCACGAGGTCGAAGGCTCCCTGTTCCATCAGCGAAAGGGCAGACGACCCGTCGCTGGCCTCGCGCTCGGTGTAGCCGAAGCTCGACAGGAACGAGGCCGTCACGTGACGGACCTCCGGGTCGTCGTCGACGACGAGGATGCGCGCCGCCCGGGCGGCCGGCGTCGCGGTCCCCGGCACCGCCACCTCGTCGGGACCCGCCGATTCGACCCGGGGCAGGATGATCTGGACGCGGGTACCTTCCCCCGGGGCACTCTCGATGCGCAGGCGCCCGTGGGATTGCTGGGCGAGGCCGAAAACCATGGCGAGGCCGAGGCCCGTACCCTGGCCCACTGCCTTCGTGGTGAAGAACGGCTCGCAGACCCGCGCGAGGATCTCCGGGGCGATGCCGCTGCCCGAATCGGCGATCTCGACGGACAGGTAGGCGCCGGCCGGCAGGTCCGGATCGTCGTCCAGCACGAGGCTGCGGGTGGCGACGGCGATTCGCCCGCCTTCGGGCATGGCGTCGCGGGCATTGATACAGAGGTTCAGGATCGCGAGTTCGAGCTGGTCCGGATCGACGCAGGCGGCCGGCGCCTCCGGGGCGAGGCTCGTCTCGACGGTGACGAGGCCCCCGAGACTGCCGGCGAGCAGATCGTGCATCCCGGTAATAAGCTCGTTCACGTCGACGGCGCGCGGGCGCAAGTCGCGGGAGCGGCTGAAGCTGAGGAGGCGCTTGGTCAGGGAGGCGCCCCGCTGAGCCGCCTGCATGGCGTTGCCGACGAGGCGCTGGACCCGCGGCTGGTCGGCGACCTTCGGCGCCACGAGTTCGAGGCTGCCGAGGATCGCCATCAGCAGGTTGTTAAAGTCGTGGGCGATGCCGCCGGCCAGGGTTCCCAGCGCCTGCATCTTGTCCGACTGCCGGAGGCGCGCCTCCAGGGATTTCTGGTCGGTGACGTCGCGTTCGATGGTCGCGAGATGGGTGATCTCTCCGCCCGCGTCGCGGATCGGCACGCGGGTGACGTGGCGCCAGCGCTCGGCCCCGGTCGCCCCCTCGGCGACCAGGCTGTCACTCGGCTCGCCGGCCGCGAACGCGGCGGCATCCGCGCTACGGATCGCTGCGCCGTCGCCCAGGATCGCCTCCTCGGTGCGTCCGATGCACCCGGCGACGTCGCCGCCGAGCCCCGCGGCCTTGCGGGCGTTGAGGCGCACGAAGCGCCCCTCCGCATCCTTGAAGGAGATCGCATCCTCGGCATTGTCGAGGAGCCCGCGCAGGAGCGCCCGTTCCGTCGCGAGGTCCCGCCCGAGCTGATGCCGCTCGAAGGCCTGGCGCACGGTGTTGCGCAGGAGGTTCGCGTCCCAGGGCTTGGTGGCGTAGCCGGTGATGCCGCCCTGGTTCAGGGCCGCCACCACCGCGCTCATATCAGCGTAGCCCGTGAGCAGGATGGCCTGGGCGTCGTGGACTTTGCGCGCCTCGGCCAACATGGCGTCGCCTGTCATGCCCGGCATGCGCTGATCCGAGAGGATCACGGCGATGTCCGGGTTGATGGCCAGCATCCGCAGCGCCTCGGCCGGCTTCGTCGTGGTGAGGACGCGGTACTGGTCCTCGAACAGGTCCTCGAGGGCGATGAGGATGTCCGGTTCGTCGTCGACGGCGAGGATCGTGCCCTGTGACATGCTCAACCCGTCTGTCGTGGGATGCCGATGACGAAACAGGCCCCACCTCCGGGAGCGGCCTCGACGCTGAGCGTGCCGCTATGCGCCTGCACGACACTGTAGGCAATCGCGAGGCCGAGACCTGTGCCGGACCCGACGGGTTTCGTGGTGAAGAACGGCTCGAAGATCTTCTCGCGCAGCGTCTCCGGGATGCCGGACCCGGTGTCGTTGATCCGGATGATGTCGGTGTCGGGGAGACTGCGCGTCTCGATGGTGATGGTGCCGGAATCGGGCATCGCGTCCGCGGCGTTGCCGAGGATGTTCATGACGACCTGGTTCAGGAGGGCCGGCGTGCAGTGGATCTCCGGCCGGCCCGCGAAATCCCGCACGACCGCGATCCGGTCGCCGAGCTTGTGCTGGATCAGGGCAAGCACGGTCTCGATCGCCTCGGGCACGTGCACCAGGGTGCGCTCGCCCTCGTCGAGACGGGAGAACTTGCGCAGGTTGAGGACGAGGTCCTGGATGCGGGTCAGGCCCATGCGCATGGCCCCGACCCGGTCGCTGCACTTCCTGAGCCGGCGCGGGCTGTCGGGCGAATCCGGTTCCGCGACGACCTCGCCGAGGATGCGCTCCACCGTTCCCTGGTGGGCGAGGATGAAGGCGAGGGGATTGTTGATCTCGTGGGCGATGCCCGCCACCAGCTCACCGAGAGAGGCCATCTTGGCCGCCTGGACGAGCTTGGCCTGCGCGTCGGTGAGCTTGCGGTTGGCGGTGGCGAGATCCGCGTTGGCCTGCTCCAGGGCCCCGGCCAGGGCTGCGCGCGCCTCCGCCGCCTCGGCCTCGGCCCGGGCCCGCTCCAGGGCCCGCTCACGGGCGCCGAACTCGCCCGCGATGCGACGGTTGTCCTCCTCCAGGAGCTTCCGGCGCACGAGGCTGCGCACCCGCATCACCAGGATCTCGCCGTCGGATTTCGAGACCACGTCGTCGGCGCCCGCGGCAAAGGCCTCCACGAGGAAGTCCTTGGCCGGGCTGGATCCGGCGATGCCAACCACCTGGAAGGTCGGGGCGCCGGCCTCCCGGCCCGCGAGGCCGGCATTGCGGTGGTCGCTGATCGCCCGGCAGAGGGCGAGGCCGTCATAGGTCGTGGCGAGGAGGTCGATCGTCACGCAGTCGAAGGCGGCGCCCGCCGCCTCCAGGGCCGCGATGGCGGCGGCGTGGCTGTCCGCGGTGGTAACCTCCTGCCCCTCATGGGCGAGGAGGCCGGCGAGGAAGGTCCGGTAAGTGGCGCTGGCATCGACCACGAGGACGCGCCCCCGGCGGAAGGCGGAGACGCCGGGCCCGTCGCTGCCGCCCATGCGCTCGCGTAGGAGGGCGCGGATACGGAGCACGAGGAGGTCGCGATCGGCGGATTTCGCCACGTAGGCATCGGCGCCGCTCTCCAGTCCCTGGCGCTCGCCGTCGCGGGCGCCAGTGAGCATCAGGAGGGGCAGGGCGCGGGTGCGGAGGGAGAGCCGGAGCTGGCGGGCGAATTCGTCGCCGTTCATGCCGGGGAGATGATGGTCCGCCACCACGAGGTCGGGCAGGCGGGTGTTGAGTTGGTCGAGGGCCGCCTCGGCCGTAGCGCAGCGCTCCACCGCGAAGCCCTTCGACTCCAGCAGCAGCCGCAGTTCCAGCGCCTGGGTCTCGGAATCCTCGACGAGGAGGAGACGGGGTGGGGTGGCCTCGGTCACGGCGCGGCCTCTGCCACGCGAGCGAGATGGGCGGCGATCCGGTCCAGGGGCAGCACAGTGCCGGCAGCCGAGAGGCGGATCGCGGCGGCCGGCATGCCGAACACCACCGCGGTGCTCTCGTCCTCGGCGACGGTGAGCCCCCCGGCCCGACGCATGTCGAGGAGGCCGAGAGCCCCGTCCTCGCCCATCCCGGTCAGCAGCACGCCGATGCCCCGCGCACCGGCATGCCGGGCGACGGAGCGGAACAGGGCCGTGGCGGCCGGGCGCTGGCCGCCCACCGGGGCGGCATCGCTGATCCGCAGGTGGCCGCCGCCGCCGAGCTCCAGGTGCCGGTCCCCCGGTGCCACGTAGACGCGGCCGGCCTCGGCCCGTTCGCCCTCACGGGCCAGGGCGACCGGCAGCCCGACGACCCCGTTCAGCCAGCTGGCGAAACCCTCCATGAAGGCGGGACCCATGTGCTGGACGACCAGGACAGGAAGGGAGAAACTTGCCGGCAACGCGCCGATGACCCGGGCGAGGGCGGGCGGCCCGCCGGTCGAAGCGGCGATGGCCAGGACGCTGGCGGCTTCCGGCACCTTGAGGGCGGCGGCCAACGGCGGCGGCGCGGCGACGCGACCGGCCCATTCCGAGCCGATCGGCCGGCGCCGGATCACCGGCACGGCGGCCATGATACGCAGCTGCGTGCAGATCTCGCTCGCGGCGGCGTCGTAGCCGGCATTGGTGGTGGCCACCGGCTTCTCGACCACCGAGAGCGCCCCGGCCCGCAGGGCGTTCATCGAGATGCGCAGGGAGGAATCCTCGATCGCGTCGGCGATGACCACGATCGGGGTCGGGCGCTCGGCCATGATCCGCCGCGTCGTCTCCAGGCCATCGATGCCCGGCAGACGGATATCCATCGAGACGACGTCCGGGCGGACCTGGCCGATCGTCGCCAGGGCCTCCTCGCCGGAGGCCACGGCCGCCACGACCTCCAGGCGCGGATCCCGGCCGACGATGTGCATGAGGAGCTGCCGCACCACGAGGGAATCCTCGACCAGCATCACCCGCACCCGCACGGGCGCTCCCGGCGTCGATCCGTCCCGCGCGTGTCCGGTCACAGCAATTGCCCGATGGTGTCGAGGAGTTTGCGCTGGTCGAAGGTCTGCTTCGTCAGGTAGGCGTCCGCCCCGAGGTCGAGGCCGCGGGCCACGTCCTCCGCATCGCCGCGCGAGGTCATCAGGATGACCGGCAGCTGCGCGAAGGCCTCCTCAGCCCGCAGGGCCTTCAGGAGTCCGAAGCCGTCGAGACGCGGCATCTCCACGTCGGCGACGACGAGATCTACGGGTTCGATGCCCGCCCGCAAGCGGTCGAGCGCATCCTGGCCGTCGACGCAAACGACGACGCGGTATCCCGCCGCTTCCAAGATACCCTTCTCCAAGGTTCGCGTGGTGATCGAATCGTCCACCACGAGGATCGTCGAACGTGGCGCCTGCGCGATCGTTCCGCGACTGCCTGTGGGTTGCGGTGCCGCGGCCGAGCCGGCCTCGCCCGCCCATGCGACCAGCCCCTCGGCATCGAGGACGAGGGCGGGCCGATCCCCCGGCAGAATCACGGTTCCGGTGACCAGTCGCGGATCGGTCCCGATCGGCGGGGCCGGCAACACCCGCAGGGTGGTCACATCGGACAACGCATCGACGGCGAGGACGCAGCGGCGCCCGTTGCCACGGAGCAGGATCGCCGGGCAGGTGGCCCCGGCCTCCTCCGCGCGATCCGGCAGGCCGAGAAGGCTTGCCAGATCCAGCACCGGCACGCTGACGGAGCTGCCGCCGATCTCCACCTGCGCCACGATCCGGCCCATCACCTGCGCAAGGTCGCTGCGATCCAGGCGCAGCAGGCGCTCGGCCGACGCGCTGGGGATCGCGTAGGTGATCCCGCCGCCCCGGACGAGAAGCATCGCCCGGCGGGCGGCCGAGAGCGGCAGCGCCATGACGAGTTCGGTGCCGAAAGGGCTGCGCGCCAGGAGGCGAACCGTGCCGCCGAGCCGGCGCGCCGCGTCCGCCACCACCGAGAGACCGATGCCGCGCCCCGAGAGGGTGTCGATGGCGGAGGCAGTTGAGAAGCCGGGCTCGAAGACCAGGGCGAGGAGCGCTTCCGGCCCGGGATCGGCGTCGGCCGAGAGTAGGCCCCGGCGCCGGGCGGTGGCGGCGATGGCCGCGAGGTCCGGCCCCCGGCCGTCATCGTGGACCCGGACGACCAGGCGCCCCCCCTGGACCTCGACGTCGAGGCCGATGGCCAGGGCGTCGGGCTTGCCGAGGTGCCGGCGCGTCTCGGGGGGTTCGGCCCCATGGCTCAAGGCGTTGCGCAGGGCGTGCAGGACAGGGTCCTTGAGGACCTGAAGCATCCCGCGATCGACCGGCAGGTCGAGACCGCGCGCGGTCACCGTGATGGCGCGGTCCGCCTCGCGCGCGTGGTCGCGCAGGGCTCGCGCGAATCCCCCGAAGGCGGTCTCGGCCGGGACCAGCGCCAGGCGCTCGGCCTCGCCGGCGACCCGGGCCATGGCGCCCTCGACCGAGGATGCGAGAGCGCTGCGAACCCGTGCCAGGTCGGCGGCATCGCGCGCCAGGGCGAGGAGTCCGGTCTCCAAGGCCCGCGCATCGCCCTCCGGCTCCGATCCGCGGGCGCCGCGCCGGCGCTCGGCGAGACGGGCGAGGTCGGCGGCCCGGCGCCCCAGGCGGGCGATGCCCTCGGCCAGCACGGCCTCGCCCCCGAGGGCACTGGCCAGTTCGTGTGTGGCCCGCGTCAGCGCTTCGACCGCGTCCGCAGGCACCCGCAGGAGGGTCTGGGCGACCTCGGTGGGGGCTTCGGACGGTGCGGATTTCGAAGCCGTGACGACGGGCGGGGCAGGATCGGTGGCCGGCGCCGCGGTGGGGGCCGTGTCCGGCGCCCGGTCCGTCTCGGGCGATGCGGCGGCCTGCGGATCGAGGGCGCGGTCCAGGGCCGCGAGGGCATCGGCCGGCATGTCCGGGCCCGTCCCGTCGGTCAACCCGGCGACGTAGGCCTCGATCCGGTCGAGGGCGAGGTGCACGGCAGCGGTGGCGGTGCGCGAGAGACCGCCCTCTTGCGCCACCACGCGCTCGAACAGGGTCTCCAGGCGATGGGCCACCGCCTCCACCGCCGGCAGGTCGACGGCCCGGGAGGCGCCCTTCAGGCTGTGCGCCCGCCGGAAGACGTCGTTCCAATCGGGCACGTGCTCGCCGTCCTCGCCTCCGAGGGCGGCACGGATCGCATCGATGTGCTCGCGGTGCTCGACCTCGAACGCCGCGAGTAGAAGCTGGCGAATGTCCATCGGTCGCCTAAAGTCGCCCCAGGGTTGCGGCGGATTCCGCACCTCCGGAATCCGCGCGAAGCCATTCGTTCATCATGCATGCCCCGCGAAACCGGAGGTCCCCCAACCGTGGAAGTCCGCTCAGTGCCGGTAGCGCTCGGCAAGCGTCATCAGGGCTTGGGCGAGTTCGGTGAGGTTGGCGGAGGCCGCCTCGACCTCGCGGGTGCCGGCCGCCGTCTGCTGGCTCGCCTGGCGGATGTTCTGCAGGGCGCCCATCACCTGCTCGATGCCGAGCTGCTGCTGGTTCGTCGAGGCGACGATCTGCTGGAAGGTCTGGACGCTCTCCTCGACCCGGGCGGTGATCTCCTCGATGGTCCGCTGGGTGGTGTCGGAGCGAGCCTTGCCCGCGGCGGCGCGCTTGACCGCCTCCTCGGTGAGCATGACCGAGGTGTTGATGCCGCGCTGGATTTCGCCGAGGATCGTCCGGACCTGCCCGGTGGCCGCCTTGGCCTGGTCGGCCAGGAGCTTCATCTCCGAGGCGACCACCGCGAAGCTGCGCCCGCTCTCGCCGGCCGCCGCCGCCTCGATGGCGGCGTTCAGCGCCAGGAGATGGGTGCGTTCCGAGATGTCGTTGACGGTGGTGATGATGTCGCCGATCGCCTGGGTCTTCTCGGAGAGGGCGACGATGTTGCCGGCCACCGCCTCGGCCTGCTCACGGATCGAATCCATCGCCCGCGCGGTGTCGGCCACCGCGCGCAGGCCGGCGCGGGAGGTCTGGGCCGTCGACTGGGCCGTGGCGATGACCTCGCCGGCCCGCTTGCCGATCTGCGCGCCGGAATGGGTGATCTCGTCGACCGTGGCGGCGGTCTCCTGCACGGCGGCGAACTGCTCCTCGACGCTGGCCGCCTGCTCCTGGGCGGAGGCGCGGATCTCGGCGGCCGCCGCGTTGAGGTCCGAGGTCGCGGCCCGGTTGGTCCGGGCGAGGTCGGCCAGACCCGCCACCATGCGGTTCAGGGTGCGGCCGAGACGGCCGATCTCGTCCTTGCCCCGCGCCTCGAGGGTCCCCGAGAGGTCGCCCTCGCCGACGCGCTCGGCGAAGGCCATCACCGCCTCGAGAGGCCGCACCACGGCCCGGCTGATCAGCAGGGTGATGAGGATGCTGAGAACGATGCAGGCGCCCAGCGTGAGCAGGATGGAGAGGCGGCTGCGCTCGTAGAGATCGGCCACGCTGCGCTGGCCGGCGGCGATGCCCTCGTCGAGGGCGCTGCGGGTGCGCTCGATGTCGCTGAGGAACAGCTCCTGGCTTCGGTTCAACGCCTCGTTGCGGGCCTCGACACCGTCCACGTCCTTGGCGGCGATCGCGGCGAATTGCGCCTCGCTCGCACTGCGCAGCTCGCGCAGTTCGGCCACGGCCTCGATGGCGATGCCGTTCACCTTGCGCCAGGCGAGACTGCGCTCTTCGGAAGCCGACCGGGCCCGGTAGCTGTCCGTCGCGCGCACGAGTTCGGCGAGGATCGCCTCGGCCTCGGCGGCGGACCGGCGCCAGGAGGCGGAGCCGTCATCCCGCTCCGGGCCGCCCCGCGCCCGCATCAGCAGCGCGATGATGGCGTTGCGGCGCTGGAGGCCCATGTCGCGGGCCTTGTTGGCGAGATCGTCGAGCTGGCGCGCCACCGTCAGGTCGCGGGTGACGATGCCGTCGGTCGTGTCGCGCACCACGCCGATCTGCCCCAGGGCATAGAAGCCGAGCGCTACGATGACGATGGTGATGGCGACGAAGCCGAGGAGGATGCGTTTTCCGATCGAGATCGACACGAGGGGCTCCAGGCTCCGGGAATTCGAGCGGGACCGAGGCAGGACGGCCCCGGGTCTCGGCAGTACGAAGAAGGCTCACCGCCGGCGCGGCAGCGCGGCAGGGACGGTCACGGCAGGTACCGGCGCAGGAGACGCGGCAGATCGACGATGACGAACCCGGGTTCCCCGTCCGGTCCGGCGCCGGGCGGGGCATACCCCGAAACCGCCTCCGTGCTCAAACCGGCCTCGGCGAGGGCCGGAACGTCCGTCGCCTCGGCGATTTCGGCGACACCGAGGACGCGGTCGACGGCGAGCGCCACCGGAACCCCCGCGCCCCGCACGAGGACCACGTGGCCCTCGTCACCGGGCGCCGCGTCGCCGCGTCCGAGGGCGCGGGCGAGGGCGATCAGGCTGACGACCCGGCCGGAGATGGCGATGAGCCCGAGGACCGCCGCCGGGGCACCGGGAAGGGGGGTCACCGGCCGGGCCGGCAGCACCTGGGCCACCTGGGCGAGGGCGAGGGCGAAGCGGTCGTCGCCGCAGGCGCAGACGAGAACGGCCCGCGTCGGCCCGGCGGCCTCAGCCGTCCCCCGTCCACGCCCGGCGAGCAGGCGGGAGCGCTCGGCGCGCAGGGCCTTCAGGCGGGCGGCGGGGGCTTCGGCCCGGGTCTGCGTCACGGCCCTTCTCCTGTCACGCCGGCACGGGCAAGGGCGGCGCTGCGCGCGATCTCGTGCGGGCCGAGCCCGTCGCCCTCGACCACCACCGCATCCGGCGCCAGGGATTGGGCCAGACGGATCGCGTTGTCGAGGGCCCGCACCGCGTCCGCCCGCCGGCCGAGGCCGATCATCAGCAAGCCGAGCTGGTAATGCGCCATGACGAAGGTGCGATCGAGGTAGAGCGCGCCGCGCCAGGCCCGCTCGGCCTCGGCCTCGCGCCCGAGGCTGTGGGCGAGGAGGCCGTCATAGTAGTGCAGGACGGGATCGGTCGGCGCAGCGCGGATCGCCGCCCGGACCGCCCGCCAGGCCTCCGCGGTCTCGCCGGCATCGGCCAGGGCCCGGATGCGGGCCGGTTCGTCCGGTCGCACCGAAGGGTCCGGGGGCTCCACCGCATCCGCGCCGGGGGGCTCGGGGAGGTCGAGCAGGGTCGGGTCGGGCAGGTCGGATTTGGACGAGCCGAACTCGGCCGCCTCCGGCTGCCCGATGGCCGGCATGGGCGGGGCGACCGGGC
>NZ_JCBANU010000060.1:0-4662 GCF_059816145.1 Methylobacterium sp. 001424705
CCGACGCGATCCCGATGCCTACCTCACCGCCCTCGAACGCCAAGCCCAACAGTTAGATTTGCCAGCCTAGAAAAAAACACTGGCTACGCCGCCGAGCAGGAGCGGGAGGACGTGAAGGCCGCGCGCCTGTCCTGGTTCGAGCGCCAGCTCGATCTCGACCCGGACAAGCTCGTGTTCCTCGACGAGACCGCCACCAACACGAAGATGGTCCGCCGCTATGGGCGAGCCCCGCGCGGCGAACGTTGCCGGGTCGCGGTGCCGTTCGGCCACTGGAAAACCATCACGGTCACCGCCGGTCTGCGCACCAGCGGCCTGACAGCCACCGCCCTCTTCGATGGAGCGATGACGGGCGCTCGCTTCCGCGACTATGTCGAACAAACTCTCGTCCCAGCCCTCAGGCCCGGCGACACGGTCGTGCTCGACAATCTGCCCGCCCACAAGGTCAGCGGCATCCGCGAACGCATCGAGGCGTCCGGGGCGAGGCTACTCTACCTGCCGCCCTACTCCCCCGACTTCAACCCGTGTATGGATGGCTCCTGCGGGTCAAGGATGGCGATCGGTTTAGGTGAACTGGTCGGCTGCGGCCATGTATACGGCGTCTGATCTGCAGCGGGATCGCTGCGCGCCCTGATGAAGTCCGCTTGGAGAACAGGTCCCACTCAATCGAGCGCGCTCAAAGCGCTCCGGATTGATCGGGGTGTCCTGGTTCTTCCTCTCCGTTCGTTCGCCATCACCTCACGTCGCCCTGACCGTTCGTTCAGCCATTCAGGCAGCAGTCGCCTGCGGCTGGTAGCGTGATCCGTCCCTGAGGACGGCAAAGATTGTTCTTGCCATGCGATGCGCCAACGCGATGGCGGCGACTTTCGTCTTTTTTCGGACCAGCATGTCGGACAGCCAATCCTGCCTCGGACCGCACCTGGATCTCACCATGATCTGCGACATGGCGCCCAGATAGAGCAGCCGCCGAATATACCGGTTGCCCATCTTCGAGATCCGCCCGATCCTCTGTTTGCCGCCGGTGGAATGTGGCTTGAGGGTCAGGCCGAGCCAGGCGGCATAGTCCCTCGCGCAGTCGAAGTTGCCGACGTCCGGCGTCGTCGCTGCGATGATCGTCGCCGAGAGCTTGCCGACGCCCGGGATCGTCGACAGACGCTGGCTCGTCTCGCTTTGGGCGTGAGCCGCTTCGATCTCACGCGTCAACCGCTCGATCCGCGTGTCGGTGTCGACCAGCTGCTCGAAGAGCAGGCTGACGGGCAATCGGGCCGCTTCCGGCAGCTGATGCATTTGCGTTCGCAGCCGGTGGACGTTCTGCGCCCCCTTCGCTGCGATGACGCCGAACTCCGTCATGTGGGCGCGGATCGCGTTGCAGATCTGCGTGCGCTGGCGGACCAAAAGATCCCGCGTGCGGTGGATGACCAGGACCGACGAGCAGGCTTCGCTCTTTACGGCAACGAACCGCATGGAGGGACGCGTGACCGCTTCACAGATGGCGGCCGCGTCGGCTGCGTCCGTCTTCCCGCGCTTCACGTAGGGCTTCACGTAAGACGGCGGCATCAGCCGGACGTCATGCCCCAGTTCCTGAAGCTTCCGCGCCCAGTCGTGAGCGCCCCCGCAGGCCTCCATGCCGATCAGGCATCGCGGCAGTTTCTCGAAAAACGCGAGCAACTGACTTCGACGCAGTTGGCGACGCATGAGAACACGACCGTTTTCATCGACACCGTGGATTTGGAAAACGCTCTTCGCGAGGTCGATACCGATCGTAGCAAGCTCGGACATGGGTGGCTCCTCAGCTTGAGGCGACAACATCCCGACTATGCTCCAACGCAACGCCGGGAGCAGGAGCCATCCACGCCATCAGTCGAGAACCTCTGGCAGTTCATGCGCGACAACTGGCTCGGCAATCGAACCTTCACATCCTACGCCGACATCCTCGACCACTGCTGCCACGCCTGGAACACCCTCATCGACCGACCCGGGCGCATCATGTCGATCGGACGCCGCGAATGGGCCTATGGGTTCTGATCAATGAGAATTGGTATAAGCCACAGTTTGCGACAACCTCCCTGAAGCGGCCCACTGCTCCACCGTCATTGGCCTGCTGGTCAGCGCCAGTGGACACGATCAATGCGTTTGTCACGGCCAGGGTAGGAAGCAGCCATTCTCATAAAGAGTGATTACGGAACCAGACAGCTCACAGCTTGCCCGGCGAACGTCTCAGTTTGCGCCATAAACACTTCATCTAGCTCACGGGCCGTCAGCACCTAGGCTCGACACACGAATGTAGTCTGAAACCGAAGAGAGAGACGACATGCCCGGACAGTATGCCTAACGAGCTGTAATGCTGGCGCGTTTGCAACAGTGCCATATTTTCCTACGAATACGGTCAAAGTGTCCTATTTTGATCGCATTTGATTGTGTAGGAGTATTCGCACGACACCTATCGGGCACATAATAGCAAGTTCATAATCACTCACTTTATTCGAGTAAAAATCTCAATTCAGTCTACTTATTCTAGAGTTTCAAGCACAATATACCAAATGTTCCTATATTAGATTTAAATAATATCAAATGTCTACTTTTTTCTAATATGTAGTTCGACGATAAAAGAGCAAAGAGACTGTCTTTCATTTATATGAGTGAACAAAATCGTACGTCCAACTGTATCTAAAATACTCTCCTTCGAACCGGTGTTAAAATGTCAAGTCAAACAAGCTCAAACCGACTGGATTTTAATTACATTTATGGACAGTTTAACCTGAGTCTAACTCCGGTTTATAAAGATCTTCTTGCGCCAGGCACAATCAACCATAGAACCGATAATCACACTTATGCATTTGCGAATATCGATGGAAGAGATTTGAACATACAAATATTTAGCGGTGGTTCTGGTCTTAGCTCTACAGACAATCCATTTAGAACATACGATGTAAGCTTCACTGGCAAAGAAACTAGTACTTTTACATATGAAGGTCAATCCTCAACATTTACTGCCCCTCAGTCAGATAAATTAATTTTTACTTCTTTTATATCTGACTATAAAAATCATTATGACGGAGAAGCGCATAATTTAGTCATTTATGAACCCACTCTGCTCGATGGAACCGTAATAAGCCGTTCGGAAGTAGGTATCAGCGCGACCTACAGTGGTAATTACGTTGTAGTTCCCGCCGGTCAAGAAGCTAGTTCTTATATTTCAAACTTCTTTTCACCAATTCAGACAGTATCAAGCGGTACCGTCACAGGGGACGTATCAAGCTCTAACTCTATTACAAGGTTCCAAAGTGAATTAAGTGGCACAGTTACACTACCAAAATACGTCTATTTGCCTGTCGATTATTACTATTCTCTTTTTTCTAAATCTTATGACTCAGTAGATTTCGATAATCTGTCTGATAGCGAATTAAAATCTATTCTTCTTAAAAGTGATATGTTTCATGCTGGTGGTGGCAATGATGTAATCCATCTACCTGATAGTAATTTTTCCATTAATTCTTTTCTTTCAAATCAGAAGTCGGCTTTAGGATATGGCTCTTACTCCAGTTGGAGTGATGAGACTGTATTTCATGCGGAGACAAATCCGAATGAAGTGACCATTATTGCAGGTGGTATGCATCGATTCAATGATGTTGAGGGTGGTAGCGGCGACGATTTATTTGCGGCAGGGGCGCAAGGCAATAAATTTGTCCTAAACGGAGGGCACGACGACTTCACTGGCGTCGCGCAATCAGGTATTTCTGCAATAAACAGAGTAGTTTTTCAGGGAAAGGCTGTTGATTATACAAATAATGTTGGAAAGCTAAGCTACCTGCTATCAAATCCAGATAAAACACAAGGCGAATGGTATAACAAAGACTCTTCGGAGACTTTAACTTATTCTTACGTCGATTATTTTAAGTTTTCAGATCGAGAGATAAAAGCGAAAACAATCGAGTTTCTCGGTGCTGCAGGAAGTATACTCGGCACAGTTGGAGACACATTGAAACATATAGGTTTCAATGACGCAGCAAAACTGGTGAAACTGATTCAGATCGAGATAAATTATGCTAAAGAGTTGCAACAGACAGACGATGTTTATAAAACGTCGCGAGAAAATTTTAGCAAGCTATTAAAAATACCCGTAGAATATACCCTCAATACCGTTAAATCGAAGCTTCCCGCGGAAGCGCAGAAAACCTATGGATTGATTTCGGACAAAGTAATTGTTGCGATAGATGCTTATTCAGGAGAGCTGTATGATAAAATTCAAAAAGGTTTAGCTCCCGCAGTTGATGCTTCTGGGGCTTTCTATGGAGACGTCGTTTATAGCGGTATTGTTCCGGCTCTACAGAATTTCTTTGCCTCAGACAGCGGCCTAACGCCTGAAGAAACCACGCATTTTATCACAGGCGGTGGAATATTATCAGTAGACGATACCCAGGCGCCCGTTGTGGATTTTTCTCTTCCTCTACCAAGCGTACCGGAGACACCATCGGGGGGCGGATCTTCAAGCCCGGGCGGATCTCCTGGACAGCCTCCTGTGATCATCGATCCTCTGGGTAACAATGACGGGGGAGGAACAACCGGCGCGAACCCGATCGTGACAGCTACGGCGACGACGTTGAACGCCGGAGATCGTCTCGATGGCGGCGGACACGCCGTGCTGTCCCTGTCAGGCGGAGGCGC
>NZ_JCBANU010000061.1:0-4634 GCF_059816145.1 Methylobacterium sp. 001424705
GGGCAGGGGCAGGGGGGTCGGGAGGAGCTCAGGCAAGACGCGTACCCCGCGGGGCCCTAGGCCTTGTCCCCCGCCTCCGCCCGGCAGAGGTCTTCGACGGTCCGGAGATAGGCCTTGGCGTCGAATTTCCGCAGGGAATTCTCGCTCTGGTAGCGCACCGTCCCGAAGATCTTGCGACGGGCCCAGGGCCGGTCGTGCAGGCCGTAGACCCAGGCGACGTTGGTGAAGGAGTTCGGGTCGCGTCCGTCGAGGAAGTAGCGGTTGTTGAGCCGCAGCGTGCGGGCGAAGCCCTCCTCGGGGGTGGGCGACCATTCGAGGATCTTCTTGCCCCAGTACATGCGCAGGTGATTGTGCATGTAGCCGGTCTCGCGCATCTCGGCCTGGGCGGCGTTCCAGTAGACGTCGTGCGTCCGTCCCTCCGCGAGCTCGGTCTCGGTATAGGTCTTCGGCCGGGCGTCGTCGGCATGTTCGGCCAGGACCTTGCGGGCCCATTCGGGAACGGCGCGCTCGTAGCGGTCGTAGCCGTCCGTGTAGTGGACGTGGTTCATCGCCAGTTCCCGGCGGATGAGGACCTCCTCGACGTAGGACGCCTTGTCCTCGGCCCCGCCCGCCTTGGCGGCCCGAACCGCCAGCACGATCTCCACCGGCGAGATCTGCCCGAAATGCAGGTAGGGGCTCATGTGGGAGGCCGCCCCGGCCTCCGGCCGGTTGCGGTCGCTGCCGTAATCGGCGAACGGGCCCGCGAGATAGGCCTTGAGGCGCCGGCGCGCCTCGGTCTCACCCCCGGTGAAGCGCCGCACCGGTCCGACCGCACGGTCGAGGCTCATGCCGGCCAGCACCTTGGCCGGGTCGGCGATGTCGACCTCCGATGTCGGCAGGCCGCGCGCGGCCGGATGCTTCACCCTCCGGGCGGTCAGGGGCGCGACGTAGTCGTCGAGGTGCTTGTGCAGCTTCGGGCGCAGGGTGCGGGCGGCGTATTCGTGCTTGGGCGAGGTGACCTCCACCGGCACCACGACGTCCCCCTCCACCTGCACGATTCGGGTGTCGACGGCCGCGACGATCTCGTCGTACCAGCGCTTCTGGATCGCGAGGTAGCCCCGGTCGAGGACCAGGAGGGCGGCGTCCCTGGCCAGATCGATGGCGACCCGGGCGGGGGAGGCCTTGCGCAGGCAGAAGCCGATGCCACGGGCCTCGAGACCGGACGCCGCATCGGCGAGTCCCTGGAGCAGGAAGGCGTAGTGCCGGGCATTGGCTTCCGGAAAGCCGTTCTTGCCGTCGAGCAGCCCGAAGCCGGCGAGCACCGGCAGGCCGAGCCGGTTGGCCTCCTCGATCGCAAGCTCGAGCGCCGGATTCCCGTGGGCCCGATTCGCCTGCTGCAGCAGGTAGAGCACGTAGCGCCCCGCCGCCCGAGGCTCGGCCTCCTTCAGGATCCGAATCCGTCCCGCCTGAATCGCCATCGTCGCTCATCGCCTCCTGGTGCTCGTCACGAAAGATCGGGCCGCCGCCCATCGCGACGCCCCAGGCAGAAAGGGCCGCCCCGACCGAATCGACCCCGGAGAATGCGGCATAGGGCCGTGCGAAAACTGAATTCGAACAGCCCTTTAATGTCGCTTCACTTGAGTCTTCCCCCTCCCGGGGTCATGAGAATTTGCGGCGTCTCGGGTGCGTCATTTTGGATACAGAAATCGGGCAATGTGTTCCGGAGCACGAAAAGCGACACGGATACTGCCCTATCCGCCTTGCAATTCCGCGTGGGAGGATCAGATTGTGCATTGCGGGACCGCGATGGCGTCGCGGTCCCGCTGCCCTCCTTGGGCGTTTCCTCCCTAGACTTCGGGCCGCTCTTCGGAGCGGCCTTTTTTCTGTCCCGACCGTCCTAGCCACGCGCACGGGCCCGGATCATGAAGTTGTCGTAGGTGTACTCCGCCACTTGGAACCAGAGGTATTCCTCGTTCCGGAAGGTCTTCATCGCCTCGTGGATGCGCTTGAAGTCGGCGTTCTTGGCGCCGATCTCGGCATAGACGTCGTTGGCGGCCTTCAGGGCCAGCTCCATCACCTCCTGCGGGAACGGACGCAGCTGCGCACCGGCCGCTACGAGGCGGCGCAGGGCGCGGGGGTTGCGCGCATCGTACTTGGCCTGCACGTCGGCATGGACCTGGGCGGCGGCCGCCTGGAGGACTGCCCGGTAGCTCTTGGGCAGTCCCTTCCAGGCCTCGGCCTGGATCCAGAGATGCAGCGTCGAGGCGCCCTCCCAGAAGCCAGGGTAGTGATAGGTCGGGGCCACCTTCTGCAGCCCGAGTTTCTCGTCGTCGTAGGGGCCGATCCACTCGGCGGCGTCGATCGCCTTGGCCTCGAGGGCGGCGTAGAGGTCCGGTCCCGGGGTGGCCTGCGGCACCACCCCGAGCTTGGCCAGAACCTGCCCGCCGAGGCCGCCGATCCGCATCTTCAGGCCCTGGAGGTCCGCCTGCGCCTTGATCTCGCGACGGAACCAGCCGCCCATCTGCGCGCCGGTATTGCCGGCCGGCAGGGCGACGAGCCCGTGCCTGGCGAAGATCTCCCCGAACAGGTCGGCGGCACCGCCCTGGAGCCACCAGGCACTCTGGCCGCGCGCGTTCAGGCCGAAGGGCAGGGCGGTGGCCAGGGCGAAGGTCGGATCCTTGGCGAGCCCCAGGGTCGCCGGTCCGTAGCCCATCTCGACGGTGCCGGCGGCCACGGCATCGAGGAGGCCCTCGGCGGGCACCGGCTCGCCGGGCCCCGAGGGCTGGATCTGGAAACGGCCGTCGGTGGCCTCCGCGACGATGCGGGCGAGCTGGTCGGTCGCGCCGAACAGGATGTCGAGGTTCTTGGGGAAGGCGCAAGCCAGTCGCCAGCGCAGATCCGGCGTCGCCTCGGCCCGGGCGGGGCGCGCCAGGAGGGTCGCCGCGCCACCGAGGCCCGCGGAGAGGAGAGTACGGCGCCCGGTGGTCGGGCGCGCGGAGGATGGGGGCATGACGCCTCGCTGAGAGATCTCGAATCGTCCTGTTGCGGCGCGTCGCGGCCGACCCGCGGCCCGAAGGTCCGCCGTTCACGAACGGCGAAGGGCCGGAAACGATCCCGAAACGGGCGGAGGCCCCGCGCCGGCGGACCAGACGGCGCGCAAGCCCAGGGGGGCTGCGCCCGATCGGGCGCGCGTTACTTGGCGTACGTGAAGGCGCCGTCGTTCCAGACGTAGAGGACATATCCCTGAGCGGTGACGTCCCCCTTGCCGTCGAACCCCACCGGGCCGAGCACGAGATCGAAGCGCTCCGCGTGCAGGGTGGCGGCGATCCGCTTCGAGTCCGCCGTGTGCGCGAAATTGCCGGCCGCCACGAGGGCCTGGAGGGCGGCGTAGCCGTAGATCGTCGATCCTTCGGGCTCGACCCCCTCGGCCTTGAAGGCCGCGACCACGGCAGCGGCCTCCGGCTTGCGGCGGGGATCGAGGTAGAAGGTCATCAGCACGCCGTTGCTGGCCGGCCCGGCGATGGTGGCGAATTCCTGGGTGGCGATGGCCGAGGTCCCGAACCATTGCGGCTTGAAGCCACGCTCCGCGGAGATCCGCACGAGGCGGCCCATCTCGCGGGCATCCCCGCCGTAATACGCCACCGCGATCCCGGCCTCCTTCAGCCGGTCGGCGAGGGCCGCATCATCGGCATCGCCCGCCGCGAAGGCGGTGGCGATGGCCTCGTTGATGCCGATCCGGTTGAGGTTTTCCTTCGTGGCGGCGGCGAGGTTGCGCGAACCCGGCGTCAGGTCGTTGAGGATGGCGATCTTCTTCTCGCGGAACCGCTCGGCCAGTACGGTGGCCGAGAGCTTGGCCTGATCGTCGTCGCGCCCGCAGACCCGGAAGATCGTCGGCAGACCCCGATCGGTGAGCTTGGCGGCCACGGAGGCGGCAGTGATCATCACCGTGCCGTTGGCGGCGTAGACCTCGGAGGCCGCCAGCGATGCGTTCGAGCAGACGTGGCCGACCACGAGCCGCACGCCCTGGGTCGCGTAGTGGTTGGCCACCGCCACGGCCTTGTTGGAATCGCAGGCATCGTCCTGCACGTCGAGCACGATGGTCTGACCGTCGAGCCCGCCCTTGGCATTGGCATCGCGGGCCGCGGCCTGGACCCCGCGCAGGACCTGCTCGCCGACGGCCACGTAGGCGCCCGAGCGCGGGACGGCGACGCCGATCACCACGTCGGCCCGGGCCGGTGCGGCGCCGAGGATCGCGGCGGCGAGGACCAGGCTGCCAGCCAAGCCGCCGGCGCGCCCGAAGCGCCGGGCCGCGCGTCTGAACCTCATCCCGCCCCGTCTCACGCCTCGGTCGACCTCGCTTACAGATAGAGGCGGATCGGCCAGCCGCCAAGGTTCGGCGCGTGCACCGGGTCCACGGCCCGGTGCCTCCCGGCATCGCTCGGGCCTGGGCGACCCGTGCGCGATGCCGCGCCAGAACGCAAGGGGGACCTTCGGCACGGGCGTGAGTCGCAGACGCGGCACGTCCGCATCTGGGCGCACACCTTACCGGGCCGTCGCGTAGACCGAGGCGCCGGCGGTGACCGGTGCGGTGACGGTGGAGAAGACGGAGAGGACCTTCTGGACCTCGGTGAAGGGGGCGTTGGAGACGTAGACGA
>NZ_JCBANU010000062.1:0-3879 GCF_059816145.1 Methylobacterium sp. 001424705
AAGAACATGTCCCATAACGCCTCCCGGTATGCAGCGACCTCAGCTAAACTGATGCCACCACACTGCGGGACTGCACACCGTGATGCCCGGGATGGTCAGGGCTGCGACCTTGGCCAAGGAGGTCACCACCGGCGTGGTGCCCGGAGCGCTGTAGGTCGACCCCGCGATGACGGCGGTGTCGAGCGCTTCCTTCTGAGCCATGATGGTGGCTGAGCTGGTGATGGCCGCCCGGGCGGCAATCGACAGGCTAAGCATGCTGATGGCGCAGCCGGTGAAGCGCGAAAGCGAGCGGCTTGCGCCGCCGAGGTTCAGCGTCTCCTCGAAGGTGAAGGACCTCTGGTCGACGCCGTTCTTCAGAATGTTGGCCGCCTAGGCGCTGAACATGACACCCTCAAGGAGGTCGTCGAGGTTGCCGTAGGTCAGCTCGAAATTGTAGGCGCCGGTGACGTACTGCCCGAGCTGATACTCGTCGCGGACGTTGCGGTCAGCCTGGATCTCGTCCGAGGTGCCGGTGGTCTTATTTGTGCGCGGTCCACCGCCGGTGGCGCGGAACGTCTTGAACGAGGGCGTGGCGGGAGTGGTGCCGAAAACGGTCTCCGGCACATAGGCGATCCGACGGCTGGAGCCGCTTGCAATGGTCATGGCATTCTCCTGGAGGAGGGCGAGACGCCCGCGCGCTCAGTCGAGGGTGCCTACCCCGCGCGGGGGCGCGATGACATCGCAGAAACCGCCTGTCCATCGGACCACGCTCTGGTCGTGGACAGTGACGTTGGCCATCGGGCCTCCTGAGGCTTGGCACCATGGAGCAGTCGGAGTCACCGTGACCGCCAAGGAGGGACGCCCGAGGCACGTGCGCTCACTTCCGGTTGATCAGACTGATGCATAAGAGGGCGCCCATCACCAGCAGGCAGGCAGGCGAGGCCAACATCCGGATCAACAACGGTTTGGGAAGGGTCCATTCGTGCTATCCGTCAGCGTGGCCGGCTTGGCCATGAAGTTGACGGGACTAGGCATGGATCGGGTTGAGCGCAAACTACAACTTCGCAGCATCCAAGCGGGACGCGGCATCGCCGCCGTTCTCGTCGTCTTTCACCACGCCGGTAGCATCGCATCAGAGGACAGGTTCTACGGTGCCGAGGTGCTTGGCGGAGTGTTCCGCGGTTTTAATGTCGGTGTGGACTACTTCTTTGTGCTCAGCGGTTTCATCATCGCTTGGATACACTGGGGCGATCTTGGGCGCCCAGAACGGCTCGGTCGATATGTCGAGCGCAGGTTTCTGAGAGTTTATCCGCCCTACTGGGGCATTCTTCTGCCGCTGATGGCGCTTTATGCCCTATTTCCGTCAGCAGGTCGGTCCTACCAGCATGATCCATTAAACTATCTATTTTCGCCGTTGCTCTTGCCGTATCCGCTGCAACCAATTCTAGGCGTCGCTTGGACACTCGTCTATGAGGTCATGTTCTACACACTGTTCGCTGCATTGATCGTCGTCGGGTCACGACTTCTATGGGCTGTCGCGGCGTGGGCTATGGCGATTATGGTAGTGCAGATAACCTCGTCGCCCGTTTTCCCAGCCAGCACTCTGTTCAGCGCATTTATTCTAGAATTTCTTCTCGGCCTTGGTGCGGCTGTATATCTTCGCAGTCACGCACTTCCTTACCCGCGCCTGTGGGCAATACTTGGCGCCGCCAGTTTCTTTGTCGCCCTACCATACTCCACTATCATCCAGGAGAACTCATTTATTGGACGACTTTTCTTCGGCTCAGCATCCGTTGCAGCGCTCGCCGGGTTCGTAGAATGGGAGCGTCGCGACGGTGTATCAGCTCCGACTTGGCTTGGCCTCCTTGGGGATGCCTCTTACGCAATCTATCTCGTGCACGCGGTCACAATTTCTTTTGCCATTCAAATTGCGATGAAGGCTGGTCTTAGGATAATACCATTGCCTGCGATGATACTGATCTTGGTGGCTTTTGGCGTCACTGCTGGCCTCGTCTATCACCGATTTGCAGAGCAGCGTCTGATTGATGCCACTCGGCGGGTGGTGCACTGGTTTCGTTCAGCGCCGTCGGCCAGTAGCTGATCGGAACCTACGTCATATAGACCTGCGAGGCTGACGGGCGCTTTGCACGACCATCCCTGTGCCGTCGGATCGGTCGTGATGCTTGCGGCGTGTCTGCATACTTTCGCGGAGATGAGTGGACGCCGTCGAAGGTCTCCTTGTTCGGCGTTGGTACCGCCCGTCAGTAGCCTGAGGAGATTACAGGGCTGGTCACTCCATCGGGCAATGCCCCATCGCCGCGTCATGCACGAAGGCACGCTTGCGCCACTTCGCGACCGTCTTGGAGGTTCAGTCCATGCCGGGCGGCAAGATCTTTGAGCGGAGCTTTCGATCGCTGTAGCGCTGCTCTGACCGCGTGCGTGGTCGTGCCGCAGCCGTGAAGAACATGTCCCATAACGCCTCCCGGTATGCAGCGACCTCAGCTAAACTGATGCCACCACACTGCGGGACTGCACACCTAGGATTCGCCGAGCGCTTAAGGCGTGGGCGTTTGGACGGATGGCTCAAACCGCGCGTTTGGATCAAGACTCTCAGCATTCAGAGGCATCCTGCTGCTGACCGCTGAATTCGCACTTGGTACTGAACACGGAAGCGCGCATACGGCTATTGTCGTTTAGCTCGGCAAGGAGAATTACCATATGTACTCGCGTAAATCCCTATTGAATATATCTTTTAATCAATTCATTACTGTTATAATGATTTTTCAATCGGAGCCTGCAATGGCTCAAGGTTATACAAATAGAAACGAGAGGCCATGCATGGAAAATGAAACTTTAGTTTGCAGAAATCGCGTTATAAGGTGTCAAAATGCAGCTTGCGATGAGTTGCCGTTCTATGACTTAGATAGATTTAGTGTTTGTCAAAGCGGCTGTTTTCGGTCATACGCTCTTTGTCTTAGGCAATTAGGTTGCCAAAGATAAAGAGAAAAGGACAATAATCTTAAATTAGTTGAAAGAATCTGTCGGCACATGGCGTTTTGACAATTGATGCCAGCTCTCGGTGGCCCCCAGAGGCTGTCCTCGCCTGAACGGATTGGTTTGACTTGCGTTTTGATCTCTCGAAGACAGGAGTGTGGGTGCTGAGCGACGCGTAATGTTCTGAATTGGTGCCCCTGGTTGAGTCGTGCAAGCCCGAAGCCTAAACACCTCCAAAGGATTTCGGGCGCATACTCTCAGCTATCCTGTGCCGGCGCCAGAACGGGACCAAGCGGCGGCCATTCCGGAGGATCTGGGTCCGTGGTGGCGCGCGGCGCATATCTTCATCCATTGATCCTGTGCCGGCTTTCGAAAGCGCTTGCTTGAACTTGCACAGGAGAGCGGCGTCCAACTCTGCATGGCGTTCCTCGATGGCAAGAACGTGCGGGCGCACTAGAGCAGGCACCGACCGGACACCTCGAAATACCTCCTTCCGTACGGGGCGGTGTCCTGATTTCCTGATGCTGTCGGCGTTGGGGAGGCTCGGATGGGTCAGCTAGGGTTCTTCGATCTGGATGAGCGCTATCAGCGTTTGTCGGAGAACGGCGACCCGCTGGTGAAGCTCGCGGCCTTGATCGACTTCGAGGCTTTCCGCCCGAAGTTGTCCACCGCACTGAAGCGGCCCGATGGGTCGAAGGGGGGGGCGCCCGCCCTACAATCCGGTCCTGATGTTCAAGATCCTGATCCTTCAGATACTTTACACGCTCTCGGACGACGCCACCGAGTTTCAGATCCAAGATCGGCTCTCGTTCATGCGCTTCCTCGGTCTCGGTTTCGAGGATGGCGTGCCCGACGCCAAGACGGTGTGGCTGTTCCGGGAGCACCTGACCCGGGCCGGCGCGATCG
>NZ_JCBANU010000063.1:0-3747 GCF_059816145.1 Methylobacterium sp. 001424705
CACGCATGGGCCAGGATCCTCCAAAGGTTGAGGCATCCTGAACGCGCATCGGCAACAAACCGTTAAGGTTGCACCGCGGCCGGACATAACAACGGCCACGGACGCTGGAACGAGGTGCGCGTACATCCGGCGTCACCCCATCCCGGCATCGTGGCCGCATCCGATCGGGCCTTAGAGCCGTGATCGGTATGATTTTGAGATGGGGGTCGTAGGGTTAATATTCAATGAAGCTGCCCCGCCGCCCGATCTGATCACGAGCCGGCGGGGAGGATCGTCCATCTCACAGGCGAGCCGGTACGCAACGTGGCTCGACGTCAGGATGCAGCCCTTCGGTTACCCGAAGGCTCATAGTCAATCGTCGTCGCGCGTGTCGATGTGGGAATGCGACAGCAGGAATGCGCATCCGGCGCGCGCCGCGTGTGCCAGGGCATTCAACTCCCGTGCCGTGACCGTATGCGATAGGACGTTGCAGAGCACTCCGGCGTCGTCAGCAGCACCGGCATGGCCTTCAGGTGGACCGGGCCGACGATACCGCTGGCCTCGCAGATCAGGAACGAGAACAGGCGGTGCTCCGCCTCCGCGCGGTCGGGGTTCCACTCGACCGCATCAAAAAACAGATCGAACAATGCACGCACCTGGTCGCCATGATTTACGACCCCGAACAGGTTGAACCGCTAGCGCCCGCTGCTTCCGAGCGCGCGCACCGGGGCGCCAGCGAGATCGACGGTCGATCCAACGGTGTCGCGCAGGCCAGATCCGACGTTCGAGAGGTGCTCGCCGTAAGTCTCGCGGGTCTGGGGGTCGATCAGGGCTACGGGGGCGGCAACGGCCAGGGCAGCTCCGGTCGCCACCGTGGACGCGGCGCCGGCGGCCGTGCTCACCAGACGGTCGCCGATGCCGATCTGACCGTCCGAGATTGGCTGACCGTCGGCGAGGCGCTTGCCCAGGAGGGCGACGACGTCGCCGCTGGCGAACTTGCCGTGGTTGAGGGCGTCGGTCGACTTCACTGCGGAGAGATTCAGCACCGACACCTTCTCGCGCTCGAGTTGCGTTCGATAGGGTTCGACCGTCGGGTCGATGGCGCCGAGGCGGACGCTGTCGCCCCAGACCAAGCGGGACACCGCTAGCGCCTGGTCGTCGCCGGAGACCATCAGCGTCAGGCGTGGGCGGTCCTTACCCATGTCGTGGAAGGCGGCGCGGGCAAGATCCATGTCGACGTCGGGGGCGGCCAGGATGACGTTGCGGATCTTCGGGGCGATCCGGCGGTCGCGGATGGCCATCTGGCGCAGGCTCTCGAGGGTCAGCCAATTACCCATGGAATGGGCGAGGATCGTCACCTCGCCGACATTCGGATCTTTCGCGAGGTCCCGCAGCAGGTCCTCGAGCCCGTTGCGCGAGAAGTTCGTGCTTTCACGGTCATAGCCATAGGCGAGAACGGATCCGCGCGATGGCCAGGTGAAGAGCACGGGCGCGACCTCGGCGCCGGAATCATGCACGATCTGGGCAAAGCGGAAGACGGCATCCTCGAACTTGTTGTTGAAGCCGTGGACGAACACGAGAACGTGGCGCTTGGCCGACCCCCGGACGGCGCGGTGCGTCCAAGCCGGGACCTTCGAGCGCTCGATCGGATCGGCGCGCAGGGCGACGAAGTCGGTGGCCGGGTTGCCAGGGACCGCCCTCGGCCATTGGACAGAGCCCGGCTGACGGATGGCGTCGGGCGGGATCGAGACCGCGAGATCGGTGTAGGTCACCGCCTCGCCACGCTCGCCCGAGAACAGCACGCCGCGGTCGGCCGCGGACTTGCGGGTCGTGGCGACGAGCATGTCGACGCGCGAGGTGCCCACAACCTGCTCGGCGCCGGCGACGGGCAGGAGAACCCCGCCGGGGCGCCCCGCACAGGCCGTCAGCAGGGCTAGCGCCGTCACAGCGACCATACTGCCAGCCGTCACACGCCCGAACCCAAAGGCTCCGAACACCCGCATCTCCATGCCCATCTCGCTGAAAGGCTGGACGGGCGATTGGTTCACGCACCGTCAAGACCGAGACACGCTACGGTACGATTGCGGCGTCGGGCAGTCCGATCCGGCGGTTCTCGAACCGATGTGGCGAAGGAGTCACGAAAGCCGCAGCTTCTTCCGGGGAGCGCGGCACACGCACCGCTCGTCCTATTCTCCGCTGGTCCCCATCTCCCAGATGTCCCCTTGGCGCCGCCATGGCAGAACTGCTTCGGACCCGGGATGCCTGAGCGGAGCACATCCAAGACGCGTGGGCCGTCCGCTTCGCTCCCGCCGATCAGCTTTTGCCGGATTGGATCGATCGCCAAGACCCTTTCAGCCCGCTCCGGGACCATCGGCCAAGGCAAAGCTTGATAATCAACCTTGGATGTTCAATTGCCCTCCGATCGAGGTACAACAACAGAATAGTATCATGCCCAAGAGCATAGAAACCCAAACCACCAACTTCGTCGAGCTCACGGGCGATATCGTCTCCGCGTATGTGTCGAACAATCCAGTCCGGACCGCCGATCTACCGGATTTGATCCGTCAGGTTCACAGTGCGCTTGAGGCGTCTGCAACAGGAGTGGCCACAGCCGCGCCAGAAGCCGAGATTGAGAAGCCGAGCGCTGCGCAGGTCCACAAGTCGGTAACGCCGGAAAGCATCGTCAGCTTCATCGACGGCAAGACCTACAGGACCCTGAAGCGTCACCTCGGCATGCATGGCTTCGACTCGCACAGCTACCGTCAGCGCTTCGGTCTCTCGGCCGACGACCCGATGGTCGCCCCTGAGTATGCCGCGCGACGCTCAGAGCTTGCGAAGTCCAGCGGCCTTGGCCGTGTCGTCGACCGGGGCGACTCCGCGGAGCCGAAGGCCACAAAGCGCACGAAGGCTGCGTGATTCGCCCTCACCGTCGTCACGTCGCTATCACCTGTCGGTATGGGCTCAATGGTCAACCGGCAGGTGGGAGCAGCTTCAGTCCGCAACCTTGTGGCGTGCGCAGAGCTTGTTGCCGTCTGGGTCGCGCAGGTAGGCGAGATAGATTCGACCCATCGGCGTTTGACGCTCGCCCGGCGGGTTCTCGATGGAAGTGCCCCCGTGGGCGACACCGGCTTCGTGCCAGGCACGGGCCCCATCCGGGCTGTCCATCCCGAACCCGATGGTACCGCCGTTGGAGGCGGTCGCGGGTTCCCCGTTGATCGGCTTGGTAATTACGAACCGGCTGCCGCGGTGCGCGTAGACCAAGCGCCCTAGAGCATCCATCGTGCCGGGTTCGCCGCCCATGACACCGAAGAGCGCATCGTAGAAGACTTTCGCCTTGGCCAAGTCGTTGCTGCCAATCACCATGTGGCTGAACACGTCGTTGCCTCCCTCTCGTTGTGTCGCACGGCTACCACGTCCGGGGCTTCAGCTGCAGCTATGGCCTTTTGCAGCGTCCCGACATGATACGCTGCAGGATCGACGATCCTCCCCGCCAGCCCATGAGCAAATTGGGTGGCGGGGGCAAGTCCGGGTTACCGGCCAGTGCCGCTTGGTGCTGCACCTGCGCCGGTCCCCGATGTGCCCGACGATCCGCCCGCGGAGCCAGAGCCACTGGTACCCATACCACCGCCTGTACCGGATCCCGTGCCGGTACCCATGCCAATACCTGCGCTACTACCAGAGTTGCTGCCTGATCCACCGGTCCCGCCGCCGCTCATTCCGCCTCCGCCAGATGCGCCGCCTGCAGCTCCCCCGGCGCCACCCCCCGCC
>NZ_JCBANU010000064.1:0-3726 GCF_059816145.1 Methylobacterium sp. 001424705
GCGGTCTCCCTGACAAACCTTCAAGGATCAACGCTCACCTCGCCGCAACGACCCAGGGATCTTGGAAAATGCTCTAGCCTGCAAGAACGCGGACGAGGCCCGACGCGAGGCTGAAAGACGCGCAAACGGCCGCAGCGACGTAGGCGCTACGGCGTTCTGGCGTCCAGCATCCGGGAGTTTGATGACAGCGCCGAGTCAGTCACCTTAGCCGTTTATGGGACGGTCCCGACAGGAGTTGAAGACACGCTGCTGTTTTGACCGTTGGCAATTGTATTATACCTAACAACCGGTGCTATGACGCTCTGCTTGAAGAAAGCGTCATATAATTAAAATGCATTTTATGCCGTGACCTCATTCCGATGGAGGCACGACCGATTGAATCAATGATAGCCGCTATCATGTTCTTTTAGACGCCCCCAATATACCGTCTCAATATTCTCTTTTATTACCTTAGCAGGATTTCCGCCAACGATCGTATGGGCAGGAACATCTTTAATCACGACGGCTCCTGCCGCTACAATACTATGATCGCCGACGGTCACGCCGGGCATAATGATACTACGAGCGCCAATTTGGCAAAATTTACCAATCCGGGTGTGCTCATATTTTCTGCGAACATAGTCGTGCGATAAAATCGTAGCCCCAAAGGATATCGCTGTACCTTCACCGATGTGAATTCCTCGCGGATAGCTTCGATCGAGCTTCGCTTGCAGAGAAATCAAAGTGACAGGGTGGATATCCATGCCCCAGTATTTAGCAAAATACAGCCATTGCATCCATATGAGCTTCCTCCTTATCCAATTTCTAAATATGACCTTCCACGGAACCTTGCCTAGATGCGGCTGGTCTGCGTAAAGCATTGGAGACCTTTTTGTTTAGCTTCGATCAAATCTAATATGTCGCCAGACGATTGACGCTCAGCTCGATGCACAGATATTGTAGGCACATTCTCATTGGGATGGACGCTTATGTATTTGGAAGCTGCAAGCAGATTGTGCTCATAGATACACATATCAGCGCCTAGCCGAAAATAAATTTCTTCTCGGCATTCCGCAATCGTTGGTGCGTACCCAGTCGCGACTATCTCTCCGAGCCAAATCACAGGCCATACATACCAGCCAGGGTGCTCTGCGGGCGCAATGAAAGCTGTGGTCATCTGTCGCTCTTAAGAAAGTTTAATCTCGACAGTGTCAAGCGGTGTTATCGCAGCACGGAAGCGTTGATCCGTTGGTGCCATGTGACGAGAACTTCCACCCTCATAGAGTTCATAACAGCCTGCACGCATTAGAAATGCCTGCCATTTCGACGAGTCTGCATCGGGTGGTACGAGCCGATGACAAAGGCACGAATCTCTACCTTCAAATCGGGCTCGGCATGATGGCTGTAGACGCGATGCGGAATCAGGATCGGTTCTTGCCACACCGGGTCGTCGCTGTCTGGCCAAAGCTCGACAAATCGCTCGTCTCCCACCTCCTTCAGCACTTTTGCGGTCCGTTCGCGCATGTGCCGGCCAAGGTGGATCTGCTCGACGATCACCAGCTCAGCGCTCTGCGGCATGTGTCCGCTGGTCTGGATGTCGACGCAATGGAGAATGTCTTCGTCGACCGCAATGCGATTGATGGAAGTGCCGCGGACGAACAGGCCGTATTGCGCGTGCTTCGGGTATCGTGCGTCCGGCGTGATGGGCGCGCGCTCGTAGATGGTCTCATCGACGGCACCCTCAGGGCTCATCAAGCGGCCGGCCGCAACCTCACCCGGAACCTCGATGCCGTCGCTGTCATCTACGATATGTTCGCCCCCCTCCGCGACTGCGTCCAGGCCTTCAGGAGGGAACATCAAGGTTTCCGCAGAGACGCCGAGGTGCGGCGCCAGGCGCTCGGCCCACTCCTTGGTGAGCTTGTGGCGTGAACCCTCGACCCGAAGGATCTGAGGCTGAGAGGTCTTGGCCGCATTGAACCGCGCCGGGTTTCCCGGAGGCTCCTGATCTTGCGAGGATGGAGCCATGACGAAGCGAACCCCACCCTTTTCCCCTGAAGTCCGCGAGCGCGCCGTGCGGATGGTGTTGGAGCACCAGGGCGAGCATGATTCCCAGTACGGTGCGATCCGCTCGATTGCCGCGAAGATCGGCTGCTCGGGCGAGACGCTGCGGAATTGGGTACGCCAAGCCGAGCGAGACCAGGGCCAACGAGCGGGTCCGACGACGGACGAGCGCGAGCGGATCAAGGCGCTGGAGCGGGAGAACCGTGAACTCCGGCAAGCCAACGAGATCCTGAGAAAGGCATCGGCGTATTTTGCCCAAGCCGAGCTCGACCGCCCGTTCAAGCGATGATCGCCTTCATCGACGATCACCGCGGTGCCTACGGGGTCGAGCCGATCTGCCGCGTGCTGCCGATCGCCCCGTCGACGTACCATGCCCATGCTGCGCAACGAGCCGATCCCGCAAGGTTGCCGGCCCGAGCCAAGCGGGACGCAGCGCTCGTGGCCGAGATCCGGCGCGTGTACGAGGCGAACTTCTGCGTCTACGGCGTACGCAAGATCTGGCGGCAGCTCGACCGTGAGGGGATTCCGGTGGCTCGTTGCACCGTCGCACGGCTGATGCGAGCGATGGGCCTGAAGGGCGTCGTGCGGGGCAAGACAGTCCGGACGACGATCCCTGATCCGGCCGCGGCGTGCCCACTCGACCGGGTCAACCGGCAGTTCAAGGCCGCGTGCCCGAACAGGCTGTGGGTCGCGGATTTTACCTACGTCGCGACCTGGGGCGGCTTCGTCTATGCGGCTTTCGTCATCGATGTCTTCGCTCGCCGGATCGTGGGCTGGCGCGTGTCGCGTTCGGCGCGGGCGGACTTCGTGCTCGATGCCCTGGAGCAGGCCCTGCACGAGCGCCGCCCCTTCGCAGGCAGCGGTCTCGTCTGTCACTCCGACCGCGGATCGCAATACGTGAGCATCCGATACACCGAGCGCCTTGCTGAAGCGGGCATCGAACCCTCCGTCGGCAGCGTCGGCGACTCGTACGATAATGCTCTCGCAGAGACCGTGATCGGACTGTTCAAGACCGAGGTCATCCACCGGCGCGGCCCGTGGCGGTCGTTCGAAGCCGTAGAGTTCGCCACCCTCGAATGGGTAGATTGGTTCAATCACCGTCGGCTGCTCGAACCGATCGGCAACGTGCCTCCCGCCGAAGCGGAAGCGCGCTACTATGCACAAACCGAGGCGCAAGCCTTGGCAGCCTGACCCAAACCAAATGGCCTTCGGGAAACCCGGCGCGGTTCACCGACATCAAGAGTTCATCCGCTTCCTCAACACAGTCGAGGCGGCGGTTCCGGCGGGCAAGATCGTCCACGCGGTCTTGGACAACTATGCCGTCCACAAGCACCCGAAGGTCCGTGCCTGGCTCGATCGCCACCCGCGCTGGACCTTCCACTTCACCCCGACCTCAGCCTCGTGGCTCAATGCCGTCGAGGGCTTCTTCGCCAAGCTCGCAAAACGCCGGCTCCGACGCGGCGTGTTCGGGTCGCTGGTTGAGGTGCAGGCCGCCATCAAACGCTTCATCGCCGAGAGTAACGGCGACCCGAAGCCCTTCGTCTGGACCGCCGACCCGGATCGCATCATCCAGGCCGCAAGGTGCGGGCACCAAGTGTTAGACTCGCACCGCTAGCTGTTTGGTCCCGGCATTTGGTGGAGCGGGTTTGATCTGAAGCGTCCGGGCTCGCCGGACCATGCCTTGCA
>NZ_JCBANU010000065.1:0-3719 GCF_059816145.1 Methylobacterium sp. 001424705
TGTTTTCAGGTTAGAGCCTGTTCGCCCGGGGGCGAAGTCGGCGCCGAACAGCCCCGGCAGGCCGGATGCCGGGGCCGGCGCCCCCCCCCCCGCGGCGCCGGACTTGGCCTCGACCGGCGCCTTCGGATCACCGGGTCCGGTCTCGCAGGCCAGGGCCGGCAGGGCGACGATGCGGTTGCCGCGGTAATCCATGCGGCACACGATGGTGCCGCGGGTCTCCACATAGGCGAGCAGGCGCCGGGCCCGGCCGGGCGAGCGGCTGCCGATCGCCCGGGCCAGGGCCTCGTCGCCGGGACAGGGCTCGCCGGCGAGGGCCGCCCGGGCCAGCAGCAGGAACAGGCCCTGGACCTCGTCCGGCAGGGTGGCGGCGACCCCTTGCGCCTCCTCCCAGCGCCCGTCCGCCTCGTCCGGGGCGACGTCGGCCCCGTCGAACCCGGCCCGGGCGACGCCGAGGCGGCGGCGGAAGGCCGCCAGGCTGATCGCCTCGCCGTCGAGGCCGCGCATCCGGCAGCGCACGAGGAAGTCCTGGTAGACCACCGCCACCGGCTGGCCGCCGGCATCCGGGTCGGCGGCGATGCCGCGCAGGACCGCGTCGAGCCCGGCGCGGATCTCGTCCTCGCTCATCGGCTCGGGCGCCTCCACCGGCTCCGGACGGTAGGCGCTGAGCTCGCGCATCAGATCGGCCGGGGTGGCGCGCGGGGTCGGCGGCGTGCGCGGCGCCGGCGCCCAGGCCAGGGTCGGTTCGTCGGGCGAGCGGGTGAGGATGAGGGCGCGCAGGTCCGCATCCGCCGGGGCGGGCAGCGGCACGAGCTTCGGCGAGCCGGAGCGCGCCGAGGTCGTCACCGGGCCGATGCGCAGCGCCAGGGGCCGCCGGCTCAGGGCCGGGCCCAGCGCCACGAACTCGCCCCGGGACAGGTCGCGAAAGCGCTCGGCCCCGCGCCGGTCGAGGCCGAGGAGGTCGGCGGCGCGGGCCATGTCGATGTCGAGGAAGGTGCGGCCCATCAGGAAGTTGGTGGCCTCGGCCGCCACGTTCTTGGCGAGCTTGGCTAGGCGCTGGGTGGCGATGATGCCGGCCAAGCCCCGCTTGCGGCCCCGGCACATCAGGTTGGTCATGGCCCCCAGCGAGGCCTTGCGGGCCTCGTCGGAGACGTCGCCGGCGGCCGCCGGCGCGAAGATCTGGGCCTCGTCGACCACGATCAGGGCGGGGTGCCAGTGGGTGCGCTCGGCCTCGAACAGCCCGCCCAGGAAGGCGGCCGCGGCGCGCATCTGCGCCTCCATGTCGAGGCTCTCCAGGGTGAGCACCACCGAGACCCGGTGCGCCCGCACCCGCGCGGCGATGGCCTGCAGGTCGGCCTCCCCGTGGGCGCCGTCCACCACCACGTGGCCGTAGGCCTCCGCCAGGGTGACGAAGTCGCCCTCGGGGTCGATCACCACCTGCTGCACCGCGCCGGCGCTCTGCTCCAGCAGGCGCCGCAGCAGGTGCGACTTGCCCGAGCCCGAATTGCCCTGGACCAGGAGACGCGTCGCCAGGAGCTCCTCGAGGTCGAGGCGCGCGGGCTCCGCCCCCGGCCCCATGCTCAGACCCATCTCGATGCCGACCGTCATGCCTGCTCCGGCTCCCGCGCGGAGGCTGGTCCTCCGCACCTCCTGGCTCTCGCACGAAGACCTTAACACGCGCGCCATCGGGCCGGTCCGTCGCGCGGGGCCGGCATCCACAGGCCAGGGGCCGCACCCGGCGCGCAGACAGAGCCGGCAGCCCCCCTTTGTTCCTCTTTCGTTCGAGACACCCTGGAAGGCAATGCGGAGGATAAGCCTCTTGTCCTAGGCTCAAGAACCTAGGCGCGATATCCTAGGTATTTTGGCCTTGACCGACGCGATCGCAGAGCCCCTACTGGAACAAATTAGGAACGCAAGCCGGCGCGGAGAGCGGCCGGCATCGAGGCGCCCCGCAGGCATCACCCCGCAGGCATTAAACTGCACCCGCGGCAAAAGCCGCCCTTGCCGCGTCGCCGGCCTGATCCAGTTAATCCTCCCATGAACCCAGTCCTCGTCGTCGCCCTCGTCTGCGCCTCCACCGTCCAGGCCCCGGATTGCTCGCGGGACACGGCGCTCGACATCATCACGGGCCCCGCCCACACCCTGCAGGAATGCCTGATGCAGGGGCCCGTGCTCGCCGCCAATGCGGGGCACGGCAACGACCAGGGCACCTACGTGAAGACGCGCTGCGAGCCGCGGCGCTGACGCGGCGCTCCCGGAGACCGGACACGCCATGGACGACGTCGACCCCGACCGCGCGGTGATGATCCGCCTGCGCGCCCGCCTCGCGGTGGTGGAGCGCGCGGCCTGGTTCGGCCTGGTCCAGGCCATGCGGACGCAGCCCGCCGAGACGGAGGCCTATCTTACGGCCGAGCGGGCCAAGTGCGCGGAAGGCTTCGGCCAGCGCGGCTGGGCCGCCGACCTGACGGAGGCCGAGCGCCGCCTGCTCGGGGCCGAGGTCGATGCCGGCCTCGCCGGCCTCATCGCGGATTCGAAGGCCGAACTCGGCCAGACGTGAACCGGGCCGAGCCCGAATCGCGCCGAGCCTGAACCGGGCCGGCCGCGTTCCGAACCGGTCACGTCCCGAAGCGATCCCGCCAGGCCGGCGGCCCAGTCCATCCGGGCGGCACCGTCGCGCGATGCACGCCGATCGCCACGGCGCGCGCCAGGGTTCGGGCGGCCGCGTCGCCGATGCGGGCGAGGTCGGTGACGGGATCGGCCAGCGCCGCCCGCCCGGTGGAGACCGCGAAGACGACGTCGCCGTCCAGCGGCGTGTGGACCGGGCGGATCGCCCGGGCGAGGCCGTCCTGGGCCATCACGGCCAGGCGGCGGGCCTGGGCCTTGGTGAGGGCGGCGTCGGTGGCCACCACCGCCAGGGTGGTGCTCGCCCCGGCCAGTGCCTTGCGCGGCGGCCAGGCGAAGGCATCGGCCGGCATCGCGGCGGGCAACCCGAGGCCCCCGAATTCGTCGTCGACCTCGTCGGCGCCGGCCCAGAAATGCGGCCCCTCCCCCAGCGTCACCCGGCCGAAGGCGTTCACCGCCACCAGCGCCCCGACCCGCACGGGCGATCCGCTCTCGGCCGGCCCCCCGGCCGCGACGCCGGCGGCCGCGAGGCCCGCAACGACCGCCGAGGCGGAGCCGATGCCGCCCTTCAGGTTGGCGGTGGCCGCCCCCGTCCCGGCCCCGACGGAACCGAGAGCGAACGCCCGCGTGGCGGCGAGGGCCGCCGCGTAGCCGAGGTCGCGGTAGGGCGAGAACCGGCCCCAGGCCTTGTCGCCGCCGTTGAGGAGGTCGAACAGGATCGCGGCCGGCACGATCGGCACCCGCGCCGGGCCGATCGCGAAGCCGCGCCCGGTCTCGGCGAGGTGGGCGACGACGCCCGCGGCGGCGTCGAGGCCGAAGGCCGAGCCGCCGGAGAGCACCAGGGCGTCGATGCGCTCCAGGGTGCGCTCGGGATCGAGGAGGTCGGTCTCGCGGGTGCCGGGGCCGCCGCCGCGCACGTCGACGCCCGCCACCACGGGTTCGTCGAAGAGGAGCGCGGTGACCCCGCTGGCGAGGCGCGGATCGCTGGCGTGGCCGACCCGGAGGCCGGCGATGTCGGTGATGCGGTTGGTCGGCACGGGTCACCTCCTCCCGGGGGGCCAGGATCGCACGCGGCGGGGCTTCGGGCGAGGGGTTCGGGG
>NZ_JCBANU010000066.1:0-3358 GCF_059816145.1 Methylobacterium sp. 001424705
GCCGGTCTACGCCCTGTTCGGGGACGCCGAGATCCGCGACGATTCCGTCGACGGCGCCCGGCGCCACCGGCACGCCCTCGGCCTGACGGTCTTCGCCCGGCCGGGCTCGCTCCGCAGCGCGGTGGATGCCGCCGAGCGCATCGCCGACCTCCTGCACGACGCGCCCCTCGCCCTCGCGGGCCACACCCTCGTGCGCCTCGACCTGGAGGCCATCGCCGTGCGGCGCGACCCCGCCAGCGGCGAGGCCCGCGCCACCCTGACCCTGCGGGCGATCACCGAGCGCCTCTCCGCCTGACCCCTCGATCCACGGAGCCCCCCATGGCAGCCCAACGCGGCAAGGACCTGCTTATCCGCATCGCCTCCGGCAGCGGCTTTCTCGCGGTGGCGGGCCTGCGGGCCCGCCAGATCGCCTTCAACGCCGAGACGGTGGACGTGACGAACGCCGATTCCGCCGGGCGCTGGCGCGAACTCCTGGCCGGGGCCGGGGTGCGCCGGGCCGCCCTCTCGGGCTCCGGGGTGTTCCGCGACGAGGCCTCCGATGGCCGCCTGCGGCAGGTGTTCTTCGACGGCAGCCTGGAGACCTACCAGATCGTGGTGCCGGCCTTCGGCACCCTGGAGGGCGTCTTCCAGATCACCAGCCTGGAATACCGCGGGGATCACGCCGGGGAGGTGACCTTCGACCTGGCCCTCGACTCGGCCGGCCCCCTCGCCTTCACGGCCGCCTGATGGCCAACCGCCGGCGCGGCGAGGTGACCCTGGCCCTGGGCCCCGAGCGCTATACCCTCTGCCTCACCCTCGGGGCCCTGGCCGAACTCGAGGATGCCCTCGGGGCCGCCGACCTCACCGAGCTCGCCGCCCGCTTCGGCGAGGGGCGGCTCAGGAGCCGGGACCTCATCGCGCTCCTCGGCGCGGCCCTGCGCGGCGGCGGCCACGACCTCGACGCGGCCGCCGTCGCGGCCCTGCCGCTGGCGGGCGACCTGGAGGCGATCGGAACGGCGATCGGCGCCGTGCTCGCCGCGGCCTTCGGCGAGGCCCCCGAAACCCCTTGAGCCCCACGGGCGGGACCGCGCCGGAGCCGCCCTCCGCCTTCCCGTGGGACGAGGCGCTGGCGCTGGGCCTCGCCCGCCTGCGCTGGCGCCCGCGCGACTTCTGGCGCGCCACGCCGCGCGAACTGATGGCCGCCGCCGGCCTGACCGGGGCCCGCACCGCCCTCGACGGGGCGGCCCTGCGGGACCTGATCGCCCGCTTCCCCGACCCGACCTGATGCGAGCCCCCCGCCATGGCCGAGACCGACCCCGACCGCAGCACCGCGGCCCGCGCCCGGCAGCTGGAGACCCTCGACCGGCTCGCCCAGCGCTTCGGCCGGAGCCTGTCCCAGGCGCTCAGCCTCAATGTCGGGGCCGGGCGCCAGCTCGACAGCGTCCTCGGCACGCTGGCGACGAAGCTCTCCAGCGTGACGGTCAAGGCGGCCCTGAGCCCGGTCAAGGCCGGGATCACCCGGCTGGTGAACGGGCTGATCGGGTCGGGCGCGGGCAGTGCCGAAGCGGCCTTCGCCGACGGCGGGGTTCTGCAGCGGGGCCGCGTCCGCCCCTTCGCGGCCGGCGGCGTCGTGGCCGCCCCGACCTACTTCCCCATGCGCGACGGCCTCGGCCTGATGGGCGAGGCCGGGCCGGAGGCGATCCTGCCCCTGAAGCGCGGCAGCGACGGGCGGCTCGGCGTCGCGACGGGCGGCCAGGCCTCCGCCCCCGTGACCATCCACATTGCCACCCCGGACCTCGAGAGCTTCCGCCGCTCGGAGGCGCAGGTGGCCGCCGGCCTCGCCCGGGCGGTGGCCCGGGGCCGGCGCGGTCTGTGAGGCGAAAGGAGGAATCCACATGGTCGACGATCCGCCGAGCGACTTCCACGAGGTCCGCTTTCCCCTCGACGTGGCCCTGCGCGGCAGCGGCGGCCCGAGCCGGCTGACCGAGATCGTCACCCTGGCCTCGGGCCGCGAGCACCGCAACAGCCGCTGGGCCGATTCCCGCCGGCGCTACGATGCCGGCTTCGGCATCCGCACCCTCGACGCCCTGCACGCGGTGCTGAGCTTCTTCGAGGAGCGGCGGGGCCGGCTCTACGGCTTCCGCTACCGCGACCGGGTCGATGCGACCTCCGGGCCGCCCTCGCGCGCGATCGCGGCCACCGACCAGCTCCTCGGCCTCGGGGACGGGGCCACCCGGGTGTTCCAGCTCGCCAAGACCTACGGCACCGGGCCCGCGCCCTATCGGCGGACCATCGCCAAGCCGGTGGCCGAGAGCGTGCGGGTGGCGGTGGACGGCGTCGCGGTGCCGGTGGCCAAGGTCGCCTGCGAGGCCGCCACCGGCCGCCTCACCTTCGCGGCCGACGCCGTGCCGGCGGCGGGCGCGCGGGTGACGGCGGGCTTCGCCTTCGACGTCCCGGTCCGCTTCGACACCGACGACCTCACCATCGACCTCTCGGCCTTCGCCGCGGGGGAGATCCCACGGGTGCCGCTCATCGAGATCGTGCCGTAGGGGGCGCGAACCGCAGCGGCCAGGCGCCCGGGCGCCGGATCACTTTGCGGGGCGTGACGCGCCAGAGGCGCTCGGCGCCGGGGTGGTCCGCGAGGTCGGGAGCGTCGAGGACGACCTCGGAATGCCCGGTCATCTGCACGAGGTCGCCGGTCGCGAAGTCGATGAACAGAAGCCCGGCGCGCGGGTTGGCGAGCAGGTTGCCCAGGGTGTTGAAGAACCGGTTGCCGGCATAATCCGGCACCGTCAGGACCCCGTCCGCGCCGATTCGGACGAAGCCGGCGGGACCGCCCCGATGCGAGACGTCGACCTGCCGGCGGCCATCGGCGCCGAGGGCGTAGCTCGCCACGAACATCGTCTCCGCGCTCCCGATGAGGGCGCGGGCCTGAACGTCGAGGTGGTGCGACACCCGGGGCGCGGCCAGCGAGGCCGGGACCGGCGCCGGATCGGTCCGGACGCGGATGTATTGCGGGCAGTTGCCGAAGCTCTGCGCCACGCGGACCGCGAAGCCGTCCGGGCGGTCGCGCACCACCGTGCCGTTCAGGCGGTTGCGCCGCCGCGTGCCGAGGTCGATCCCGAGGAGGCCGAGGGCGGCGCCGTCCGAGAGCCCCGCCTCGGCGGGATCGTCGGGCTCGGGGGCCGCCCGGACCCGCAGGTGCCCGGGATCGGGCGCGTCGAGGAAGCCCGGCGCCCCGGTCCGCACCGTCGCCCAGGCCTCGCCGTCCGGATCGACCGTCCCGAGCACCACGAAGGGGAGTTGGCGGTAGAAGGCGCGGTGCTGCGCGATCAGGTGGTCGCGGATCACCCGGGGACCCAGTTCGGCCATCCGCTCG
>NZ_JCBANU010000067.1:0-3281 GCF_059816145.1 Methylobacterium sp. 001424705
CTGGCGGAGGGAGCGGGATGAGCCGACGCTCATCACTTTCCCTGTGCCGTCAGTGCTCTCGATCCCGGCCTCGATGGGTAACACCGTGAGTGTGCCGGTCAAGCTGCGGGCTGGCGCTTCGGCTTGGGCGTGGCGTCGAACCAAGCCCGCTGCATTTTAATATCGCCAGCCCATCGGTGAGTTTGCGATAAGTGTCGTCGGGGCACGTTGGTGCCCCGGCCCGCACGGTGGGTCGCCTTCATCAGCGCTGAGACAGCCCGGCAATTGCCGCCGGGACATGGCGCTGGCGATTCGCGATCTGACCGATTCCGTGCGGCGCGTTCGCTTCGACCCTTTGCAACAATCTGTTTTTTCAGAAAGATTTTTCCGTGACCATCCACGTTTTACCGCCCTCGGCAGACTCCGGGGAGCCACGCGCGTCCGCTACCCAGGAGACCGTCGCCTCCCTGATCGAGGATTACACCAGCGGCCTGATTGCAGGCGTCATTCCTGATGCCCGATTCCTGGCTGACCAGTCTGGTGGCCAGGACTTTCCTGAGATTCGTGCCTGGATCAAGAAGCACGCCAACATGCTGGAGTTCAGCACGAAGGAGTACGAGAGGGAGCTTCGCTTCGCTCGTATCCGCTCTGACCTCGGTGGCGTGCCCTCCTATGCCCAGGAACTCATCGAGCTTGTCGTCACGCGCGACAAGATGAACTGCCTGTACAACGGCCAGATCACCAAGGACGGCCTCAAGATCGTTGAGGGCATGGTCGTAGGCCCACACGAGATCACCAACCCCATGATCGCGGATAAGGTGTACTTCGCGTGCCCCGCCAAGGTGAATCTCGACGCGTTCATGCGCCAGCTTCGCCTCACTTCGGACAAGCACCGCCTCGGATTCGCCGACCGCTCCATCAACGATGCTGTGGTCGAGTGGGTTGAGCACGCCCGCCGTGAGCGCCGCTACGATCTGTTCTCGACCCTGGCAGGCCCGCTTCCCAACATTCCGCAGCGCGAGGAAGCTGAGCGGATTTGGCTCGCTATCGCCGAGAAGCTGTTCGTCACCTCCGAGGACATGCCAGCATCGTTCGTCGTCGCCGTGCTGAAGAAGTTCATGCATCAGGTGAAGCGGAAGCTGCGCGGCCTGCCCGTCTACGACCACCTCATGCCGGTGATTCTCGGCACCCAGGGGAAGGGCAAGTCCACCTTCGTTCGCGCCATGCTGAACCCCGTCAAGGAACTCGTGCTCGGCGTGGACTTCAAGATGATCGAGGACGATCGGAATATCGACATCTGGGCGAGCTACGTCCTGTTCATCGATGAGATGGGCTACGCGTCGAAGGCCAACATCGACACGATCAAGAACGCCATCACGGCCGAGACCCTGACCCGCAAGCCCCTCTACACGAACTCCAAGGTGGAGATCGATCAGAACGCCACCTTCATCGGGTGCTCGAACAAGACCCTGGAGCAGTTGATCAAGGACCCGACCGGCATCCGCCGGTTCGTCGCGCTCCAGTACCACAACGATCCGGATTGGGAGTTCCTCAACGGTATCGACTGGAAGGCGCTCTGGCGCAGCGTGGATCACGAAGGCCCGTGCCCGATGGCTCCATTCAAGACCGAACTCGCGGAGGTTCAGGAAGACAGCCGCGAGATGGGCCGCGTCGAGCACTGGCTCACCGACTTCGACCCCACGGTCCACCCGAGCTTCAGCCCGGACAGCCAGGGACGCGTGAAGGCCAAGCTGCTCTTCGGGTACTTCCACGACTTCGAGGACGAGTTCTATCCCGGAGTCATGAAGACCAGCCTGACCGATTGGGGCCACGAGATGCGCCGTACGGAGCAGTCAGGCCAAAACACCCGCTTCCGGTGCCTGAATAAGGTAGGTGGTTACGTCCAGTACGAGTTCCTGGGCTGATACAGGACAGTGGCAGGACAACCCAGCTTGGGGTGTCCTCGCCCATCTGAGCGGATTCCCCTCTGTGTTCTCGCCGATCAGGACACTAGGATACTCAAGACAGAAATATAGAAAAATTATCTTGAATGCAATTGATGCAACTCAGGTGGCTTGGGTTTTGTTATCCTTGTGTCCTGCTGTCCTGCCTTCGATTTTTGAATTTCGATATCTACAAAGGCTCATCCGGGGCGGCCTCGCACGGTACCAGAGACCTTCTCCTCAAGGCTACTCACGCGGCAGCAGCCTGCCCGACCTCAGCCTGCATGGCAGCACGAATCCGCTGCACCGTGGCCGTTCCTGCGCCGGTCCGGCGGGCAGTCTCTCGAATGCTCGTACCGGCGATCAGGAGCGCCCGTATCGCCTCGACCTTCGCCGTCTCCATCGGCGGGCGTCCAAGGCGCTTGGTGGTCCGCTGCAACCCGGCGCGAACCCGCGCCACGATCATCGCCCGCTCGAACTCCGCGAACACCGCCAGCATTTGAAAGAGCATCCGCCCGGACGGCGACGAGGTGTCGAGCGCCTGCTGATGGAGGAACAGGTCCACGCCATGGGCCTGAAGATCGCCGAGCAGGCCGACCAGATCGGGCAGTGACCGTCCAAGCCGATCCACCGACCACGCCGCCACGAGATCGAACTTGCGACGGGCTACACCCTTCATCAGCGCGTCGAGCCCAGGCCGCTGGTTCCGCCCCTTCGAGCCAGACACGCCATCGTCGCTGAAGATCGACACCACGGTCCATCCGGATCGCTCGGCGACCTCCTGAAGCTGCCGAAGCTGGTTCTCGGTGGTCTGGCCATCCGCCGTGGAGACTCGGACATAGAAGGCGACGCGCTTCGTCACAATCCAGCCCCCGAGCCGTGCGCGGCCAGATCACGCTGACCACGCTCCGTGATCCGGAACCCAACCACGCGCTCGGCGTCGATCACCGCTTCGAGCATGGCGTCGCGAAGCCCAACCTTGATGATGTCCTTGTCGGGTCGTCCCCACAGGCCGTCTTGGAACCGGAACTCCGTTGGCACGACCTCAGCAGGAGAAGGCTGGACAGCGTGGCGCACCAGATCACGGTAGGTGGCGAGTGCTGTCCGATCACGCGGCTTCTGCGCCCAGGCTCGATCCACACGCTGACCCGGATCGGCCCTCCACCACTCCAGCGATCCCGTATCGTCATCCGGCCGCCGCGTGGTCGAGATCACGTTGACCTCACCCCGGTGATGGTCCCGTGCAATCCTACGGGCTTGTTCGAGTTCGAGAGCGATCTGCATCCCGAGAGAATCTCACGAACCGGCGCCCCATGCACCGCCCTCCGATCCAGAAACACATGGTTCCAGCTACAGGGG
>NZ_JCBANU010000068.1:0-3198 GCF_059816145.1 Methylobacterium sp. 001424705
TTCGTCAGCAGCGTTCTGATGCAGGCCGGTGGCGATGTACGCGTCGCAGTGGATCGGAGCAGGAGCATTTTCACCCGCGAGTACATAGGTATCTGGGGAGATGATCCTCGCCGGGCGCGCGCTCGTGCGCGTGAACCGGGACCATGAGATGAACCCCAGGGCGGGGACCAAGCAGTTCGAGCGCGGCACGCCCGTCGAGACACTCGCGGGGACGGTGGAACGCGTCACCTTCCACAATTCGGAGACGGGCTTCTGCGTCCTGAAGGTGCAGGCGCGGGGCCAGCGCGACCTTGTTCCGGTGATCGGACACGCTCCAGCCATCGGCGCAGGCGAGTGGATCACGGCGACCGGCGTCTGGTTCTCCGACCGGCAACACGGACTTCAGTTTAAGGCCGAGACGCTTAAGGCGACGCCGCCGACCGGGATTGAAGGCATCGAGAAGTACCTCGCCTCTGGCTACATGCGGGGGATTGGTCCGGCTATGGCCAAGCGCATCGTGGCGCTGTTCGGCGAGAACACCTTCGAGATCATTGAGGCCGAGCCTGACCGCCTGAAGGAGATCGGAGGCATCGGCCCGAAGCGTGCTGAGCGCATCGTAAAGGGCTGGGCCGAGCAGAAGGCGGTTCGGGAGATCATGATCTTCCTCCACGCTCATGGCGTCGGCACGGCGCGCGCGGTGCGCATCTTCAAGACCTATGGTCAGGAATCGATCAAGGTCATGACCGAGGACCCGTACCGTCTGGCGCGTGACATTCGCGGCATCGGCTTCAGGACGGCCGATGCCATCGCGATGAAGCTTGGGTTGGAGAAGGAAGCCCCGCAGCGACTGCGGGCGGGTGTCTCGTTCGCGCTCCAGACTGCCATGGATGAAGGGCATTGCGGCTTGCCCACCGAGCGCCTTGCCGTGCTCGCCCAAAAGCTGCTGGAGGTCGAGCCCGACCTGATCCGCATTGCCATTGCCCTGGAGCTACGCGGCGAGGATGTGGTCGCCGACACGGTGGATGGCGAGACCTGCATCTTCCTCAAGGGGTTGCATTCATCCGAGCGGATCATTGCCGAGCGCCTGATCGATCGTGCGTCGGGAACGCCGCCGTGGCCTGAGATCGACCTCGACAAGGCTCGGCCCTGGGTGGAGGAGAAGACCAGTAAGGCTCTCTCGCCCTCGCAGATCGAAGCCGTGCGGCTGATGCTGGCCTCCAAGCTCTGCGTGATCACGGGCGGTCCTGGCGTCGGTAAGACCAGCACGCTCGACTCCGTGCTGCGCATCCTTAGGGCAAAGGGCGTGCAGGTGCTGCTTGCAGCCCCCACGGGGCGTGCCGCCAAGCGCATGACGGAGCAGACGGGTCTGGAGGCGAAAACCATCCACCGACTGCTGGAGATCGATCCGAAGCACGGCGGCTTCTCGCGCAACGAGGAGAACCCGCTCGATTGCGATCTCCTTGTCATCGATGAGACCTCGATGGTGGACGTGCCCTTAATGAACGCGCTGCTGAAGGCAGTGCCGGAGCGCGCTGGGCTGCTGCTCGTAGGCGATGTGGATCAGCTACCCTCGGTCGGCCCAGGGCAGGTCCTGGCGGACGTGATCGCCTCCGGCCGCATACCGGTGGCACGGCTAACAGAGGTCTTCCGGCAAGCGGCTGAGAGCCGGATCATCGTCAATGCCCACCGGATCAACCAAGGGCAGATGCCGGAGAGGCCCCGCCCCGGTGAGAAAGCGGACTTCTACCTCATCGAAATCGACGATTCGGAGGTCGGCGTCGCCAAGCTGATCGAGGTGATCACCAATCGCATCCCACGCACCTTCGGCCTTGATCCCGTACGAGATGTGCAGGTGCTGACCCCCATGCTGCGGGGCTCGCTGGGCTCACGCAACCTGAACCATGAACTCCAACGCGTGCTGAACCCGAACCCGCCCGCGCAGGTCGAGCGCTTCGGCTGGCGCTTCGCACCGGGTGACCGGGTGATGGAGACGCAGAACGACTACGATCGCGAGGTCTTCAACGGTGACCTCGGCATGGTGACCGGCATCGATGAGGAGGAAGGAGCGGTGCTCGTCACCTTCGACGGGCGCGAGGTGATCTACCCGTTCGGTGAACTCGACACGCTCGTGCCTGCCTTTGCAACGACGATCCACAAGAGCCAGGGCTCGGAGTACCCAGCCGTGGTGATCCCAATCGTGACGCAGCACTACAACATGCTGGCTAGGAACCTGCTGTACACGGGGGTAACGCGGGGCAAGCAGCTTGTCGTGCTGATTGGGCAGCGCAAAGCCATCGGCATGGCTGTCAGAAGTGGCAACACGAAGCGTCGCTGGACCAAGCTGCGAGAGTGGCTCGTCAACGATGCCACCTTTCCAGCGCCGCCGAAGAATCGTCCAGCGTGAAAGGGTGGTGTTCACGCTCCGAGGTGCTTGCCTCCGAGAAGCTGCATCACTTCGGACTCGATGACGTGGTCCAGAGCGTCGATAGCCGCGCGTAGCTGCGAAGGCACAAGTCCTGAAGAATACACGGCCAAGGCGAGCGTCGGCTTCACGTGCCCCATAAGCTCGGCAATGACGCTGCTGTTGACAGCCATGGAATGCGTAGAGGCACGCTCAAGGTAGGTCGCGAACGAGCGTCTGAAGCTGTGGAAGTCCACCGCTCCGCTTTGCCCCAGAACTTCTTGCCGGAACGTGGCGTACCGCTTCACAACGATCCAGCTTCTCTTCCCATCAGGTCCCGCAGGCGTCAGACCTGAGAATACCCAGCCATCTGAGGAGCTTGCAATCAGGCGTTGGATTATTGGCCAGCCCATATGGTGCACCGGCATAATGCGCCGAGCGTTCTCGGTCTTCCCCTGGGGGATGCGGAATGCCTGCTGTGACACGATCACGTCCTCGACCCGAAGCTGGCAGAGTTCTCCGATCCTACAGCCTGTAAGAAGGCCCAACCGCATGAGATCGAACAGCACGAGACCGTACCGCGAGCCGACAGCCGCCCTCGGATCGGCACTGAAAAGCTTGACCAATTCCTGGGCCTCATAGGCCCGTTTTGGACGCTCCTGCCTGCCAGCGCTGATGAAGCTTCCTTGGCCCTGCCAAGGGTTGTCCTCTACGAAACCGCGCTTCCGCAGCCATCGCCACATGGAGGACAGCGAACTGATTTTGCGGTTTACCGTCTTCTGACTCCCACCGGCCTGCATCAGAACGCTGCTGACGAG
>NZ_JCBANU010000069.1:0-3121 GCF_059816145.1 Methylobacterium sp. 001424705
AGCCGCCAACCCCGTTGGCCGCCCGCCGATGAACCGGGGTATACGGATCACTCCCAGACCCGTCAACTGCCGGAAACAGGGAAAACGCACATGTCGCAGTTTGGTTCTCTCCGGACGCAGACATAGGATGCGACCCCGTGTCGAGGTCGCGCTCTGACGAGGCCGGAAATCCTGCCCTGATCGCGTGACCTCGACACGAGCTCACCCTGGCGTTGCGCGTGCTTTTTGGGGGTTCGCGGGCCCTGATCCCGAGGCAGGCCAGGAGCTTCGGAGCTCTGCCCGCTCGGCCGGAGCGGCTCCTCACCCCCAGGTTGCGCGCCCGTTTCCTCCTCTTCTCGTAAACCCTTGATTCCGTGGGCCTCTCAAAAGTGAACCCTCCCCCCCTTTCACGGTACCCGTGGCTTGAGGGCCGGGAGATCCAGGCCCCCGAAAGGCTGCAGGCTCCGCAGCGAGCGCCTTGGGGGGCTTGCTCCGGGGATTCCAGCGCGCCAGCCAGCCCAGCCAGCTCGGGGAAACGATCCGAACCACGTTGGTGCGATTGGGACGGTACTGGACCCGTCGTTCCGTGATCGACACCAGGCCGAGGTTCTGGGCGATCCGTAGGGCCAGGCGCGCCTTGGTCTGGCCCACACCAGCCCGGGCGGCGATCTCGGGGATCGAGAGCGTGCACTGGCGTCCGGCGACGAACGCGTCGGCCACGATCTTGAGGACCGCCAATTCTCCCGTGGTGAAGCGGCAGGCGAGCTTCGGCGGCAGGGGCCCGGTGGCCGCCAGGGTCCGCCGGCGCTCCAGTGAGCGGGCCCGGTCGGGCGAGCGCTGGGAGCGCTTGGGGGGGAAATAGGACCAGAGGCGCGGATCCCGGCTCGGGTTCTGGCCCGAGGACGCGCCCGGGGCCTCCACAGCCGCCTCAGGGGGCGTCCGAGGGGGGATGACCGCGAGGCCTCCGAGGGAAACGGCGGAGGCCTGGGCGCGCGGTTTGCGGCGGCCGTGGATGGCTTCGGCGAGGGCCTGGGCCTGGACTTCCGTCAGGGCGCCCTCCCCGGCCGCACGCCACAGATCGCGGCTCAGGGCGTCCAGAGCGGCCAGGGGAACATGGTTAACGAGAGTGAGCAGGTGATCGAACGACATGGTGGTCCCTGGGTTGGGACCGCATCGGGCCGAGCGACATCGCCTCGAGAATGAACATTCCCGATTGACTCCTGGAGGGAGCTGTGATGTGCTAGAGACCTTCGGTGTTCTCTGGCACATTCTGCGACTTGACGGCCCTTCCGGTTTGGCGACCGGGGGGGCCGTTGTCGTTTCAGGGTCCTACTGCGGTGTGGCGGTGGTTCCTTGATCGAATCCCCGGTCGAGCAAGGGACCGAGACCGCACATTCGGCATGCGAGAGGGTCTCCTGTCAAACCAGGGACTTGTGTCGTCCCGCAGCAGCACCCGATCGGTGTTTCCCGCCGGGACCGGGGCGCCCGTTCATCCCCCGGGCCATCCGATCCGAGGGAAGGCGTTCTCCTTGGAAAACCGAACAGCGTCGACGGTCCAGATAGACGGTCTATCCGACAGAACCGCCACACGCGATAAGTCGTAAGGCTCTGTGACAACGAGCAAATCTCATACAGATGGGCAAATGGCCTTTTGCCCAAGAATCCAATTGGGTTTACGGGTTCTTGGGAATTTGGGCATTAGGGCATTGGGGCCCTCGGGGTTTTGCACCTTGGGGAATGTGGGCCCACGAGCCCGGGGAGCCTTTTCGATGGCGGTCATCAGCGTCTGCTCCACGAAGGGCGGGGTCGGGAAAACGACGCTCGTGATCTGCCTGGCCGATGCCTTCGCCCGACAGGGGGGAAGCGTGGCCATCGTCGATGCCGATCCGAACGGGCATGTGGGCGCCTGGCGCGCGCGCGCGGGGGCGGACTCCACCGTCGCGGTCATCTCGGGCGTGACGGAGACCGTCATCCTCGACCGCATCGCAGAGGCGGCGACGCAGTACGGGATCGTCCTGGTAGACCTCGAGGGGGCCGCCTCGCAGGCCGTCACCTACGCGATCGCCGAGTCGGACCTCGTGCTGATCCCCACCAAGATCTCGGGAATGGACCTGCAGGAGGTGTTCCGGACCTACGAGGTGGTGCAGCGGGCCGAACGCATGCTGCGCCGATCGATCCCAGCCCGCGTGGTCCTGACCCAGATGTCGCCCCTGCAGAACCGCGTCGCCCAGCATGCCCGGGAGGAGATCCAGGGTGCCGGCATCCCGCTGCTGCGGACCGAGGTGATCCAGCGGGCCGCGTACCAGTCCATGCATTTCACGGGGTCGACGCCAGCCGGGCCGGGCGGAGACCCGAAGGCCGCCGCCGAGGTGGGCGGCGTCCTGAACGAGCTCCTCGCCATCCTGGCCGAACAGCAGGCCGCGCAGCAGGACTTGGCCGAGCAGCCGGGAGCCGGACGATGAGCAAGCCTCCGTTCCTGCCCTCGCCCCGCCCACGGCCGCACACGAGTCCGGAGGAGGCCCGGCTGCTGGCGGCCGCGACGAGCGACCTCGGCTTCACCCGGGCCTCGAGCGCCCCCCAGGAGCCGCCGGCCGCCCCGGGAGTCCCCGAGACGCCCCGGCCTGCCGAGACCATTGAGACCGGTTCGGTCCGGACGCCGAAGGCCCGGGCTTCCGCGAGGCGGCGGACCAAGGCGACGGTCCTGAAGGTCGAGGTACCGGATCCCGTCTGGACGGCCCTGCGGCAGGAGGCCCTCGATCGCCGGGTGACCGTGAAGTACCTGGTCCTCGAGGCCCTGGCGGCCAAGGGCTACGCCTTCGACCTCTCCGCCATCCCGAAGGACGGACGCCGCCTGCGCTAAGGGAGCGGTCCGCAGGGATCCTGTCCGAAAGACCGCCTGTCCGTAGATCCGATCCGAACCCTGCGGACGTGGGCCGGATCCCTACGCCCATGTCCGCAGGGCCATGGTCCAACGGACGCCGCGACTGACCGAGGAGCTGGAAACGCAGAAAGGCCGCCCCGGAGGGCGGCCTTTCTGGTGCGACGATCGTTTGTGAGGGCGTGTCTCTTGTTCTGTGCAGGTCTGGCGGCGACCGACTCTCCCGTGTCTTGAGACACAGTACCATGGGCGCTGGTGCGTTTA